>JAMXAU010000177.1 GCA_024281365.1 Nitrospira sp. | reverse complement strand
TGATCGAAGCCTGGCGGAGCGACCTTGCAAAAGCAGCCACCTACCACGACTATGCCCGGTATGGAGAATTGATCAAAACCAATCTTGCGTCCATCGTGAAGGGAACTGATCAGATCGAGGTGACCGACTACTTCGATGACCATCTCCCCACGATAACGATTCCACTCGACCCGATGAAATCACCCCAGGGCAATATGGACGATTACTTTCGAAAGCATCAAAAACATCTGGCCGCTGAACGTGAACTCACACCTCGAATTGAACAAGCCGAGCTCGGTCTCGCGCGGCTGCGCCAGGAGCTTCACGAAATTGAGCAAGGGACCTGGACTCCACCTGCAACACCTTCTCCCCGGCTACGTGTCGCCACCAGTCCAACGGCCCGTGCCATTGCTCAGCAACGAGGACCATTTCGTCGATTTACCTCGGCTGACGGGCTCCCGATCTTCGTCGGACGCAATGCTCGCGAGAACGATGAACTCACATTCGGTCTGGCCAAGAGCGACGACCTCTGGCTGCATGCTCGTGGAACGCCCGGATCACACGTCGTCGTTCGTTTAGGAAAAGGGACAGATCCTCCATCGGAAACGCTTCGTGATGCAGCAACCCTGGCCCTGCTCTATAGCGATCTGAAAAAAAGCGGCAAAGGCGATGTCATCTACACCCGAAGGAAGTGGGTGAAGAAAGTCAAAGGACAGGCCCCTGGTGCGGTGATCGTCACCCAAGAGAAATCAGTACACATCAGTCTAGATAAGATCAGACTGGATGCGCTCAAGAATCGGACTAGTCAGGATTGAGCTGTGTCGTCCCCTCCCCGACGGCCTCGTTCAAAGCGGATACTCACCACATTAAATCTTCGCCTCTCCCGATGTGCTCGTCCAGGCTGAAACATCGGTTTCTCTCGCCCTATCGCACGGACGGGACTATGATGGCCTGAATCGGTAGAGGACGCACATGACGACTGGACAAACACCACCACCGACGATTCTCATCGTCGACGACGACCTTCCGATCGTGAACCTCTGCAAGGCGTTTCTGGAAGAAGCCGGATATGCTGTTCTGGGGACCGACGGCAGCTCGGAAGCGCTGAAGATCTGCACGCAGCACAACGGATCGATCGATCTTCTTCTGACAGACCTGGTGTTGCCTCCACCGGGATTTCAGATTGCCTCAGCTTCAAATCAATTCCCGCACGTCAATGGCCTTGAACTAGCCGTGCGAGCGTCCAGAATTCGGAGCGCGCTTCGCATCATTCTTATGTCAGGGAATCCCGATAAGGAGCTTGCGGGTCACGGGATCAAACGAGGAACGCTCCCGTTTCTGGCGAAGCCGTTCGAACGTGACCGTCTGCTCGCTCTGGTAAAAAACGTGCTCGCCCAGCCGGCAACGCCCCTTGGAGTGGAACAACCTGCCCGTGCTGCAAATGATGCTGAATGGTTTGGTTGAACTCGGTCCAGGCTAATAGTAAGGCCGAGGTTCAGATTTAACAACGCGCATCGAATTCTCTCCAACTGAATCTTAGTCTCCGCCTGTTACGCTGCGAGCAGGCTGTTGACAAAGGGCGCCAGCGGCGTTCCCCGCCTTGCCGAATCGGCTTCGCGAGGCAGGTCACGTCGCTCAGAGGCTCAACGTACGGGCCGGAGTACGATTCGCCCCTTCGCTCGCTGCGGCCTTGCTGGACAGCCTTTCTGAACAGCCTGCAGGGCATCTAGATTTGGTCAGTCACTGTGAGTGATCGATCTGTTTGAGGGAGGGCGTAGGGTTTGTCAACACACTGCTAGGCATGTTCCGTCATAAACCATCCGGCAATCGATAATCGCCGATGCTGCCCAGCCGTGGCATCTACTCGACACACTCGATGGAATCGAGGGACGGTAAACATCACCAACGATCCCGGACGCGGCTCGATACAATGTGTCGGAACAAGGTCAGGCTTGGCAGTCTGCTCCCCTGTTCGCGTCGCATAGATGATCAATTCTCCTCCCCAATCCGGCTGCCATTCCTCATGAAAATAGGTGACCAGGGCGATCCTGCGTTGCAGAGTCCGACGCCCAGCGATAGGCCGACCCTGATCCGTATCATCATGAGTGAGGAGGCAATCGCCCGCCGAGTAGGAATAGTAGCTGAATCCCAGATGCCGTCCGATGATACCGGGAAAGGACTCGATGTAGTCTTGGATGAACGGAAACTGAACCCGCGATAACAACCGCTTCCCTTCCGGAGGACCGATTTCTGCTTTCGCCCAGTTTCCCGATTGGGGAAAGTCTTCTCGCACATTGGGGAGATCCGAGAGACTTTTCCAGGCCGCTTGATTCATCCGGTCGCGAAAGAACTGTCGCTCTTCGGTGGACCAGAAGTTTTCAACGACCAATACCGGACTCCTCTGAAATGAAAATGTGTTGATGTCGTCAGACGTTGGTGTTGATGGCATTCCATTCATGATCCCACACGTACCCTGGCCGCCATTGGAACCTCGCAATGCAGTACGCGTACCCCTTCACCCAAATAAAAAGGGCGCTTCCGGGTTTAGCATGGGTAGAGATCCAGCCCGCCACAGTGGAAGTAGATCGCCGTCTTGAAGTGCTCGGTGTTGCGGAAGCCGCAGGCCATGCACTTGATCTTCTGAATCTGGCTATTGAGCCCCTCACTCATTGCGTTGGTGATCGGATGTTGGTAGTAGGTCACGATGTTGGCGATGTGTCGGCGGATCGTCTCCGCTGCTTTCCGAATGGGTTTCAGCCGGCTGTGCGTCGCCCAGAAGTACCACCGTTTCCAGAACTTCCAGCCTGACGCCGGGTAGACATAGTGCCAGAGACACCGCAACGCTTCTTTGATGGCCCACGCCCGGCCCACCTTGAGCTCCTGGCGCCTCAGTGCGGTAAACTCCGCTCGTTGTTGTACCGGCACATTCTCGCGGCTGTACAGCCACAGATACTTACTGCCCTTGAGCGTCTCATCGCCTGACGCCATCAACGCACGGTGCTCTTGCTTGCGCACCGTGTCCACCGCTTTACCAACATGCCCCATGATGTGAAAGCGGTCGAAGACGATCTTTGCCGCTGCCGCAGGCACATGCGCCCGCGTCGCCTGAATGTACGGCTCCCACATGTCCATGGCCACCGCTTCGATGCCGTCGAGTTGCACTTGTGTGAGCCCGGCGTAGTACCTGTCGAGACTCTCCTGGGTGCGGCCTTCAGCGATGTGCTCCACCGTGCCCTCATCCAAGTCACAGACCAGTGTCAGGTACGTGTGTCCCTTGGCCGCCGCCTTTTCATCAACACCGATCCGACGCACGACCGTGCGCGCTTTGCGCTGCCTACCTCGCGTGACTGCCCGCTCCATGAGCCCCCACGCCTCATCCCAGCTAACCCGCAAGATTCGCGTCGCCCCGCTCACATCGCATTGACGCAGCACATCGATGGCCAGGCGCTCAAACAACAGCGTGAACCGTGACCGTGGTGCGGCCCATGGCACAGTGACCTGGACCACGCCATGCTCGCCGCAGGTTACACGAGGGATTCTCGCGTGGAGATAGGTCTGAAACTGGCAGCTGTC
>JAMXAU010000005.1 GCA_024281365.1 Nitrospira sp. | reverse complement strand
GCTCCCTGGGCGGGAGTCTTCGCAGTGGGCTGTCTCTTGCTACTCATGCTGTGTGTCCTTGGAGCCACGGCCTTTGCAGGATATCTCTGGAAGCGACAGAGCCATTCGTAATTGGAGCCGTTCCTATCTCATTTCCGTCCAGAGGCCGATTTGTGAACGGAACGCCAATTGACGGACGGTGGTTCGGACCACGGTGACGTCGTGTGTCTGGTCGATCGACTGTACCTGCTCGTTCGGTGAGAAGCGAATCGAGAAGAACCCTCCCGTGAAAGCAGAAAATGCCAAGGCTCGCTCAGGCGTGATCGCGACGGCGACATGGCCTCGCCCGTGCAGTTGATGAACGGTTTCATTCGGTCCCAACGCTTCGCTGAACCAATGGCCACGACTTTCTTGAAACCCATGGACCCGTCGATTGGTCTGGACCAAAAGCATGCGCGGCAATACCTGATGTTGCTCCACCTGTTCCTCGACACCCAGCTGCACCTCCGTCCATCGGTGTAAGGCCGAAGAAAAGCCCAATAGTCTGCGAGTGGTCTGAGCAAGTCCCGCTGGTCCGTGAGCCGAAGCGGTGACGATCGTTTCATTGACTCCCAGTGGCTCTTCAACGGGACTCCCGCCCCCTGGTAGGGCAACGACCCTATCCTTTACGACTGTGATCAGGACATCGACAGAGCGGCCTTGGGTGTAGACATGACTTGGGCATAGGGCAGCTATGATCAGGAGGAGAATCCCCCAGTGTCTGCTGGAAATGGCTAACGGTATCCTGTGTGTAGGGCGGTTCCCTCGTTGTCTTGCCATGCTGCATCATACAAGGGATGGACTTGGGCTATCTTCAGGCGCGCCGGCCTCATGCTACCTGCCGATTGTGTGACGGGAGTTGGAGGTGTGCTCAGAAAGCAAGACCGCCGTCGGTCCAAAGGACCGACGGCGGTCATTCATCGTGAGCCCTAGACTGGTGAAACGTTATACCGATGGGAGTGTCAGCAGTTTCTTTATCTCGCAGTGGGCCAGTACGACGTCTGGGGCGCGCTGAAGCGCCTCATAATAACTCCGCTCATATCCATCGCCAAGTTCAGAGGGGCGAATGAGTCCTCTGATCTCCGTCAATAAGATTGCGACGTCATCAACCGTTGGTTGATCGTGTCCGTCGAGCAGTTCGTCGATACGGACAACCATGTTCGATAATGGATGGAGCCAGGTAAACCAGGGGTCGTTCATCACCAGCTGGAGGAGCTGGCCAGTGGAATCCACTCGGCCATAAATCCGCTCATAGGTCAGTTGCTCGGCGACAATCAGGGCTTTATGCAAGCCTAAGAGTCCATGCCGAACATCGGCCAAGGTTCGCCGCAGTGGGTTGGTTTCTCGGACGTCTGTGTGCTTTGATGAAATAGCCATAGTAGTTATTTTAGCAGCTCGGTTGAAAGTTAAGGATTCAGGTACCATCCCTCTGTGAGTGACTCACTGGGATTCTTATCGGATGGCAGCCGGTCGTTCTGTAGTCGTACTCAAACTCATAGCTGGACTGAGTGTGAGCCTTCGCACTCAGGTATCTCCGATATGATGAGAGGAAACCAGGGTGCCATGAAGTGTCCCTCACTGTTCCGTAACTGCAGAGGATGAGATGTCGGAGACCCGTTGCTCGTATGAATGCTGATCAGATCGTCCCTGGAAAGGCTCGTTCTTTTGAGGGCTTAGCAGGTTCCCATAGAAGGAAAATAACTCGCCGGTTAGTCGGGCCGTGTTCTCGGGATCCGTTGGGCGTTTTCGTCGGATATAGTCGTTCAACAGACGTCCCTCGGCCGTCTTGTGGACATGGGGCTGGCTCAGATTCATCCGGTAGCGTGCAACGGCTCCAGCCACTCGGCTGATGAAGATGACCGTTTCGTCCGGCTCGACCTGCTCGACAATGCCGACGTGTGTCAGCGGATCATTCAGCAGACCGTCCCCATTGAAATCCCAGGTGTTATCAAAGAACACCAGATCACCTGGGCGTACATCCAGGTCTTGATGAAGCATGCCATGCTGGCGCACATGGTTGTGGATGAGCCTGACGCCGTTCGCATTCACCTCGGGGTGGCTACTTCGGTAGAGGTCAATCCCGTGCTCCAAAAAGATGGCACGTGTCACTCCTGCACAGTCATAGTTGATGCGCCGACCTTGAATGGTGATGGTCTTTGATCCTAATAACCGTACGGCTGAGTGAACGATGGCGGATCGACTGGGTAGGGAGGTGGGGATGGAGGCGGGAGTTGGTGCGTAAGAACTGAACGGTACCGGCTGGCGAAGGATGGGCAACGATGATCGGTCAATGTTCTTGCTGAGGTTTTGCACTGAAGTGGATGATTCAATGGCCACTAGCTGTGGCTTCTTGGTCGGGGTGGCGCAGGCTGTTAGAGCTACGATTGCGAGGACAATCATGGTGGCGATATGTTGCATCGGTCCTCCTCTTGCTACCGTACGTTTACAAATCGCCCTTCCGCAGTCTGTCGCAGTGCATCAATATCTTCTCGCCTGGTCACGGACAGGGGAATGGTATGGGTTAATTCTTCAATGAGCAGATCGGTTGTGAGCGGCGTTTTTTGATGGAGTGCCCGATAGAGGGCAGCCACCACGGCTTGCTCAATTTCAGATCCGCTGAACCCATCGCTGGCGCTGACGATCTTCTCGAGATCGAACTGGGTGCTGTCTTGCTTGCGCAGGCCAAGATGAATTCTCCAGATCGACGCGCGTTCGGCATCGTCCGGTAAGTCGACAAAAAAGATCTCATCGAATCGGCCCTTCCGAAGAAGTTCCGGGGGGAGCGATGAGAGATCATTGGCCGTAGCGACCACGAATACGTCATGCTTCTTTTCCTGTAACCATGTGAGAAACGCTCCAAACAGGCGACGACTCAGACCTGCATCGGCCTCACCATTACCGCCTCCTGCGACCATCGCTTTCTCGATCTCATCGATCCATAAGACAATCGGGGACAACGACTCAGCCATTTCGATCGCCTTCCGAAAGTTCTTTTCCGATTCTCCGATGAACTTGTCGAATAATCGGCCGGCATCAAGCTTCAGTAGGGGGAGTTTCCACTCTCGTGCGATGGCCTTTGCCGCCAGAGACTTGCCGCAGCCCGGCACGCCGACGAACATGATCCCTCGAGGCGGGGTGAGATTGAGTGATTTGGCTTCCGGGGTAAACCCAACTTGGGCGCGGTCCAGCCACGCTTTGAGATTGTTGAATCCGCCCAACTCAAACCGGTTATCCTCCAGCGGATAGTATTCAAGCAGACCGCCGTCTTTGATCGCTTGCATCTTGCGTTTCAGGATGGTCCGCACATCCTCGGCCGAGAGGGTACCTCGCTCGACGAGACAGTGGGCGATCACCTGACGTGCTTGATGGAGCGTGAAGCCTTGTAATGCCCGGAGGATCGAATCGGATTCATCACCGGCGGGATTATTGTCTGGTGTCCTGGCTTTGCCGAGCGAATTGAGCAGGCTATGCACACGGATGGTGGAATGTGGGCGAGAGACGGATCTCGGGCCGAGTGACTGCAGCAGACCTCGGAGCATTGACCGCAATTCCTCTCGATCCGGGAGCTTCAGGTCCAGCCGGACGGCGATCTTGTCGAGATCCAGTGGCAGCGCGATCGGGTGGCCGGTCAGGACGCAGGTGGCCCGCGTTCGACTGTAGACGGCTGCAACCTCCCGTAGCTGGCGGCACACGGCTGGGTCTTGCAGGTGGGGGCCGAGATCTTTCAGCCAAAATACTGCTTCGACCGTTAACCCATGGAGGTGCTGAAGGACTGCTAAGGGGGTCGCGGTTAGTTTGCTCAGAGTCGGGCCATCATCGGCGCGGGTCAGCCCTCTCGTCACTGACCATTCGAAGAGCGGCATCCGTTCCTGAGCTGTGACGGATTGCAGGAGGGCCAGCACCCGCTCCTCTTCCACTGTTTCAATGACAACGAGAGGGTGAGAAGAGCGGATCAGTGTACGGAGATCATGGACGGTCGTTGAGAGAGCCATCGGACGAAAATGCTAGCACGAGGCTCTATGCTGACCAAGAAAACCACAGAATATCACGAGCCCACCTTATTCATGGCTGTTCCTGGGGAAGCTACTTGGATCACGCATCTCGTGAAACGTCTCGGCTAACAGTTTCATGTTTCAAGTCACATGTTTCAGGTTGTCCGAAAACTTGAAACCTGAAACATGAAACCTGGAACTCAGGGTTGGGCGACGGATATTCTCGTAGCGGAGTATCGACGGTTACAGGAGCAGCGTTCGTGAATAAAGTGGGGTTATGTCTTTTGAGGGCTTTCAAGCGCCTTATTGATTTCGCTGATCAGGCGGCGCTCGATTTCACTGGTTTCCTCGTGACTCACGCTCAAGATCCGCCCTCCCTGGGCGACCCGTTCGAACTCTGCTTTCACCCCAAGCTTCGTGACACTATCTGGAAGGGCTTCAAGTGAGACGAGATATTGGTTTCGTGAGCCCGTCATCTCAAGCGTCGCGGGGGTAGAAATCTTACGCTCAGTCACATAGACCGCCCGTTGATCGGTCTTGACGCTAACTTTGAGATGATATCCGTTCCGCGCCAGGGCGTCTTCAACTACTTTGGCCACGGTCGGCATTGGCCGAGGCAGGGTGTCGGATTGCGCACCTTTCTCCTCGATTTTGAGCGATTCTGCCATCTGTGCGGCGATCATTCGTTTCGTTTCAGCCAGCTGCAGCTCCATTTGCTCGTTGAGCCGTTTCGCGTCGGCTTTGGTCACCTCCATGCTGCTCTTGGCATCGCGGAGTTCCTGATTGAGCAGATCGATCTGTTGCTGCATGACCTTATTCCCGTCCTGCAAAGAGCTTAAGAGAGACTCTTGCTTCGCCAGTTGCCTTTTGAGTGCGTCATTCTCCACACGGAAAGGATTCTCCCGACTCCCATCGGGTGCGCAGCCGAGCGCGATCATGAACCAGACGATGCCAATTCCCAGTGACTGCGGACTGCCCAGTGTTTTATCCTGCACGTGTGCTCCTCTCAGTTGACTGGTAAGATTATCTACGCTTCGCCTCAACTTGTAAATGCGATATCGGAAATTTGATTGTTGGAAATGGCTCCTCGATCGGTCCGCTCTCATGAACAAGATGGTTGCCTGTGCGATGCTATTGCTATTTCTTTTCATAGGGTTGTCGCGTGCGATGGAGGGAAGGCAGGTTGGTGTTGCTGTTCTACCGGAGGACTATGACCTGTACGACCGGGTCATTGAGGGCAAATTTCTTACATCCCAGATCCACTTGGTCCTACTGGAACGTATGACGGTGTCACGGCTTGTGCCGGACCAACCTGATTCCATGACGATGGCGTTTTTTCAGCAGCAAGAGTTCTTCAATGGAATGATACCGCAAGAGCTGGTCCGCGATTTTATCGGTGCCAACCAAGCACAGAGCCGACTCGAAGGCAGATTTGGATTTGGTGTGCGCTATCGATTTGTGTCCGAAGAGACGAGCGATGACGTAGAGGCACGCCTGGCGGTTCCTACTCTGCATGGTTATAAGACGGCGGTGCACGCTCGCTCTGTGCTCGATCGTCTGGCGTTCTCGCGTGTGGGGCGAACGCTGAAGAATGATCAAGCTCTCGTGTATGTCGAGAATAGGCGTCGTGATGGGACCGGAGCAGGGTTCCTGGTGTGGTTTCATCGGCGGGAAGAGGTATGGCATCTCTTTGATGCGGAAGTGGTGTGGACCATTCGCGATGGCGCGGATGACGCAGCACGTCCCTAACTTGCGCCGCACGGTCCTATGGCGGTAGCATGCGACTCTATGGCTTCGCTGATTCGAAAAACGTTTTCAGTCCCGCCGCTCGGCTGTAATTGTTCGATCGTCGGTGACCCTGTCACGAAGCAAGCGGTCGTGATCGATCCTGGCGGAGCCCCGGAGCGCATTCTTCAGGAAGTGCAGCGACTGGGATTCACGGTTAGTCACATCTTGCATACACATGCCCATTTTGATCACTTTCTGGCGTCCAGCGAGATCAAGCGGGCGACCGGCGCAACGATTTGTCTCCATCAAGATGATCTCAAGCTGTGGGAAAACCTCGAACTGCAATGCCGCATGTTTGGGGCGTCCTATGTGCCGGCCCTCTCACCGGACTACTGGCTCGTCGATGATGAAAAGGTGATGCTGGGGCAGGTGCCGATTATTGCGCTCCATACGCCGGGCCATACGCCTGGGTCGATGAGCTTTCATGTGCCGAATGACCAGCTGGTACTGGCAGGTGACACCCTGTTCCGGGGCAGCATCGGCAGGACCGACCTGTGGGGCGGAAACTTTCAGGCGATTGAAGAATCGATCCGAGAACGGCTCTACACGCTTGCCGATGCGACGACGGTGATTACCGGCCACGGGCCTGAGACAGAGATCGGTCTCGAAAAAGAGTCCAATCAGTTTGTCCGGGTATGACGGAAGGTACTCGTTCGGCTTGCAGTTGCTCAATACGGTCGTCGATTTCACCCGCCCAACCCCGGCGCGCCGAGACGCGCCCCTCCACAAACGAGGCCGCAGCGAGCGACGAGGCGAGTCATACGTCGGGTTGTACGATGAGCCCCTAAGCGATGCGAGAACAACACAGGCGGCGTTTTTCAACGGCTGAAGGCTACTCCTTGGCCATGCGTTCTCTGAGCCGCTCGATCCGCTTTTGAGTGGATTGTTTGATGAAGGTCATGTTCTCGGCAAGATGTTGCTGGGCGTTGATTCTTCCCTCTTCCCGTCGTTTCTGTTGATCCAATCCAAATTGTGCGATGAGCGGTCCGTCTTCCTTGTTCAGCGCTTTCCAGATCTCCGCACAGCGGGACTGCTTGGCTGGTGGATACGTATCGCAAGGTGGATCAGCCGCCGAGGTTATTGAAGGTGTGAGGGCAAGGCTGAGGATGAGGCCACCCAGGCTATACCAAGGCCGATTCATGCCGTACTCCATTTAACTAAATGATTTGTGGAATAAGACACCTTATCACAACTGATGATCTTCAGGAGACACCTGGAATCGATGAGACCGATGTGGAGACGGTACTCGAACAGTGGAGCAGAAGAAACAAATGGGTATGAACGGATCGATTGACTCTTTCAGGCCCACTTTTTGTTGCTATGTGTTGGTCAACGGACGAGCGGACGGCTCTGGGACAACTCCTAAATCTTCATGGCCTCGTTGACTTCTTGGAGGGTCGCTTTTGCGACAGTGGCGGCACGTTTGCTGCCGGCGTCAACGATCTCATCGACCTGGGATGAATCTTGGGTGAGCTTCGCACGTATGTCCCAGATCGGTGTCAACTGCTCCACCAACCGATCCGCCACCAGTTTTTTGCAGTCGATGCAGCCGATCGAGGCGGTTCGGCAGTCTTTGTTGACTTGGTCTTGAATCCCCTGGGGAGAGTAAATCTTATGGAATTCATAAACCGGACAGAGGTCCGGATTGCCGGGGTCGGTCCGTCTCACACGGGCAGGGTCAGTCACCATGGTTTTGAGTTTCTGTCGGACAGCCGGTTCTGTGTCCGAGAGATTGATCGTATTATGGTAGCTCTTGCTCATCTTGCGGCCATCGGTGCCGATTACCTTGGGAAACTTCGTCAGATGTTCCTTCGGCTCGGGAAACACCGGTGTCTTGTAGATATCATTGAAGCGCCGCGCGAGTTCCCGCGTCAGCTCCAGATGCGGGAGTTGATCCTTGCCCACCGGCACGAAATCGGGCTTGTACAAGAGGATATCGGCGGCCTGCAGGACGGGGTAGCCGAGAAAACCGTAGGTGGTGAGGTCTTTCTCTTTGATCTCCTCCTGTTTTTCCTTGTAGGTCGGATTGCGTTCGAGCCAGGAGACGGGAGCCATCATTGAGAGTAAGAGATGTAAGATCGCGTGTTCGGGGATCCGGGATTGGATAAAAATCGTGGCACGTTCCGGATCGATGCCGCCAGCCAACCAATCGATCAACATGTCGCGGACAAACATCCGAATACGGCTGGTGTCGGCATAGTTCGTCGAGAGGGCGTGCCAGTCCGCGACGAAAAAGTAGCAGTCATACTGTTCTTGTAAGGCCTTCCAATTCTCCAGTGCTCCCAGGTAATTGCCAAGGTGCATCAGGCCGCTGGGCTGCATCCCACTCAAAACTCGCTTTCGAATTGCCGTCATTCAGTTGCTCCTGGGCGTAGGCCGAGTGCGGTGGACAGAATGGTTCCAGACAAGGTCTTTACAAAGGTTCCTGTGATCATGTGAAGGATCCCCAGCTCCTTGTCGAACACGATCAGTCCCACCAAGATGAGCATCCCGTATGGCTCCAACCTGGCTAACGCCATGGCAGGTTGAGGCGGCAAGACCGCCGTCAAGATACGGCCACCGTCGAGCGGTGGAATGGGAAGCAGGTTGAAGAGAGCCAGGAAGACATTGATCATCACCGAGTAGAGGGCCATGACGGCAATCGGTCGCAGAAACATGGTCCCGAACAGATTGGACGTCGTCTCGGCGTCCCCGGTGTTACGGATGGACAAGGAGGGATCGATCGTTAAAATCAAAGCCAGGAGCAAGGCGCTGGCGACGGCCAGCAACAGATTCATTCCTGGTCCGGCCGCCGCCGTGAGGGCCATGTCGCGCCGAGGCTGATGCATGTTTCCTGGGTTGATCGGGACCGGTTTGGCCCAGCCCAGGAGAAAACTTCCCGGCAGCATCAGGCAAATCAGGGGGAGAATAACGGTACCAAATGGGTCAATGTGCGCCAAAGGGTTGATGGTGAGGCGACCTTGAAGTTTTGCGGTTGAGTCGCCGCACTTTTCCGCCATCCAGCCATGGGCATACTCATGGAGGACCATGGCAAACAGGAGCGGGAGTCCCATATACGAGATGGTGTGGAGAATTTGTGACAACGAACTCATACCCCTGCGCTCAGTTCAGTTGCACAAACTTACCTTGTTTCACTTGAAGAAGAAAGAGCGGTCGGTGCAGAGCACCGTCAGATCCGAATCCGGCCGGTCCCGTCAGTGTCGGGAGATTGCGTGAGGTCGCGAGGTACTCGTGCAGGGCGTCCCCGGTGGTGGCTCCATGGCGAATTCCATCAATGGCAATTCTCGCGGCATCATAGCCCTGCATGGTGAAGAGTGAGGGAGGGGATTCAAAGCGTTTCTGGTGTCGTTGGACAAACTCCTGGACACCGGGATTGAGGCTATCGATGAAGAAGCCATCGACGAATGTCGCGCCGTCGACGGCACGATCCGCGGTGCGAGCAAAATCCTGGGAATTCCATCCGTTGGTGCCGAGAAGGGGAGCCTTGATATCATGGAAGGCCAGTTGGGCGGCGAGGAGGCCGATCTCTTTTGAGCGACTGGGGATGAAGATTGCATCGAAGCCTGGTGTGTAGAGGACTCGTTTCTCGTTTCGGCTCAGCGGTTTGCCCGTCGGATTGGTCACTTCGACGGGGACTGCCAACCCGTACTTTTTCAGGTCCTCGGCCTTGAGCCGCTGGATTTGGGGAGCAAAATTGGTGTCCCCCTCCTTAAAGGCTTCCATGGCGATAATTTCGCCGTCCAGCCGCCGCACATCTTGCGCAAACAGGCGGGCTAACTCACGGCCATAGACGGTATCGGGATAGAGAATGCAGAACCGTCGATAGCCCTGTTCCTTGGCAGCGTAGGTTGCGATCCGTTCGGCCTGCATCCCATAGGTCAGTGCCGTACTGAACAGGTAATTGCCCATCCGCCGGACATTCGGGAGTGTGGCGGCCGGTGTGATTAATGGGATTCTGGTCTTTTGGGCCATTTCAGCCATGACCGGAAGATTTTTAGACAACATCGGACCGATGACGATGAGCGGGCGATCCTCGTGGAGCAGTGTCGAAAGATCGTCCAGAAAGCCCTGCCGGTCGGCGTCATGGTCTTTGACGATCAGTCCAACGGGTGGTGACCCTGGCTGCTCACGAGCCCGTTCTACCGCCAGTTGAATGCCTTGAAGGACATCCGTGGCGAAGGTGGACAGCGGTCCCGACAGTGGAAGGACGGCTGCAATGAGATATTGATTGGCTTTCAATTTCGTTTTGATGAGATCGAGGGACTCGTTCACTTTTGAGACGGAGGGGTGGGCGGGAAACGCCGCAAGGAAATGCCGAGTTTCCCGCTCTGCTAAGTGGTCCTCACCTCGTCCGGTGTAATAGTCGATCAGACGAAGTGAGGCGAGGTCCCCGGGATATGAGCGAGGATAGGCTTCGCGTACGCGAATCAGGCCACGCTTATCCAGCTTGTCCGAGATGAACTGGCGGATTTGTTCCCGTGTCTCGGTCATCTGTGCGTCTGAGCTGCCGACCATTCCTTCCAGCAAGGTGTGGATCGCTCGCACATAATCTTTCTTGTTGGCCAGGATTTCGGCTGTCAGCTGCTGCACCTCACGCTTCGTGCTCTCGTCCTGCGTGGTAGTCCGAACTTGAGCCAACAACGGCAGAGCCAGATCAAAATTGCCCATCGCTGCATGGGTGCGGGCCATCAAGAGCTTGCCCCGGTCTAGCAGGTCGGATTCAGGAAACTCCGTCTGGAGCTGGTTGAGAGAACGAAGGGCTTCCGGATAGTCTTTGATGCCGTAGAGGGCGGCGCCGAGTAGTAAGTAGGTGTCGTCAAGGTGTTCAGGAGGAGGAGTCGTGGTTAAGAATCGACGGAGTATGGTCACCGCCGATTCGGACGCGCCCTTTTCAATCAACTGCTTGGCCTGGTTCAATACTGGTGGGATGGGAACGATGGGTTTGGGGGACTCTGTCGTTCCTGTCAGTTCCGAGCGTGTGAGACCAAGGGCCTCACCGAGCGTGAATGTCCCGCTGATGGTGAGAACCAGCAACAGTCGAGCAGCGTTGAGCAGTAGGCGATGTGAATAGGCGAGCATTCCGTTCGGCCGATGGTAGACCGTACGCAGACTAGTATCGGAAAGGCGGTGGCCTGTCAAGGAGAACTATAATGGGAGTGTCATTGTGCGGAATGCGCGAGTTGGCTATAGTTCGGTTACTTGATGTCCACGACTGCCCCATCGACCGCGCTCCTCGACCCTCTGGTTGAACGATATCTCACACAACTGAGAGTTGAGGGAGGGTTGGCCACGAATACGGTCGAGGCCTACCGGCGTGATCTGTTTCGATTGCAGCAACATTTGCTGATGCATCGACTGCGCATGAACGATGTCGTCTCATCGCAGGTGATCCGATCGTTTTTGGCCGCTCTCAAACAGGAATCGCTTGCGACCTCGTCGGTTGCCCGGATTCTTTCGGCCATGCGAGGTTGGTATCGATTTCTTGTGCGGGAACGTGTCTTGGAGGGGAGTCCTCTTCGTGAAGTTGCGGTGGCGCGCCGGCCTGTTCGATTGCCGAAGACGTTGACGAGGTCTGAGGTGACCGCTCTGTTGGAGTTGCCAGTGCGTGATCGGGTAGAGGATCAACGCGATCGGGTGATGGTGGAACTGTTGTATGCGTCAGGTCTTCGTGTCTCAGAACTCGTGGGGTTGACGCTGTCTCAAGTGGATCTCAATCTCGGTTGCCTTCGGGTCGTGGGGAAAGGTACCAAGGAGCGCCTGGTCCCGATGGGACAGACTGCACGAGATCTGTTGCGTGAGTACCTTGATCACATTCGTCCGGTGCTTCTGAAGCGCCGCTCCACGCGAGTGTTGTTCGTCAGTCGCCGTGGGCAGGGGTTGACCAGACAAGCCTGTTGGAAGTTGCTTCTGCAGCGGGCACGACGCGCTGGGATTGCGAAGTCGATCTCGCCGCACATGCTGCGACATTCGTTTGCCACGCACTTGCTGGAAGGGGGAGCAGATCTTCGAGCCGTTCAAACGATGCTGGGGCATGCCGATATTGCGACGACTCAGATCTACACGCATATAGAACGGAGCCGGCTGAAGCATGTTCATAAACAATTTTTCCCGAGACAGCTTATGCGACGAGGCTCGGGTGGAACAAAAGCCTAAGGGTGAAGAGTTCTTTCGTACGTATGGATGTGACGCGAGAGGTGAAAGAGATGTCTGCTGGTTGACAAGGCAGTATGGACTTGATAGGCTCCGCGGAGGTTGCTAAGGAAATTGGGCGGATAGCTCAGTTGGGAGAGCGCTGCCCTTACAAGGCAGAGGTCACAGGTTCAATCCCTGTTCCGCCTACCAAATGGAGTATTGTGGTAAGGAGCGGCAGGGAGAGTGCTTTTGTACGGAGGGTTTGTTCCTCAGCTCGGGGCTTGATCGGCGACCAAACTGAGAGCGTCTTGTCATTTTCAATCTTCCGCCATAGCTAGATTTTGCGGGGCCGTCGTTCAGCCTGGTTCAGACGCAGATCTCAATCTGGAGGTCGCGGGTTCAAATCCCGTCGGCCCCGCCATTTTTCCCCAGTGTTTGGTACAATCCACGTTGCACAGAGCGACTGAAATCTAAGGAGGCACGTCGAGACTCGTATGTTTCAAGCTGGCCCACTGGGAGTCATCATGTCGTTGGGGATCGTCTCCAAAGTGGTCCTCTTGCTATTGTTAGGGTTTTCCATCATTTCCTGGGCGGTTATTTTCTATAAGTGGGCGAGCTTTCGCGCGGCCGACGAGAAAGACCGCCGTTTTATGGCGGTGCTATTGCGAGCGAGGGATGTCGAAGAGGTCACGCGGCAGGTGCAACAAACTACCGGAAGTCCCTGCGCAAAGATTTTTCATACCGTCGTCCAGCGGATCGGCTACATCCCTACGGAGATGAAAGAGAACGGCGCGCTCGCCTTTGATCGGCATGTGATGGAGCGGACGGCGGCCCATATCGCTCAAAGTCAAATCGCCAAGTTGGAGTCTTTCCTTCCGTTCCTTGCTACGACCGGGAATATCAGCCCGTTCGTAGGGTTGTTGGGAACCGTGATGGGGATCATCGATTCGTTTCGGGAAATCGGCGCACAGGGCACGGCCAGTATTGCGGCCGTGGCCCCCGGAGTGTCCGAAGCTTTGATCGCCACCGCTGCCGGGTTATTTGCGGCGATCCCCGCAGTCATTGCTTACAATTACTTCCTGACGCGCATCAGGCGTACTGCCTTGCAGATGGATTCCGTTGTGGTGGAGCTTCTGGCTCTGATCCCACCGCAGACCAAGTCCACCGATCCGGTTGCCGTCGGAGTCAAGGGATGATTTTCGAGACACGGCAGCGTCGGTTCTTGGCCGAGATCAATGTGATTCCGCTGGTCGATGTGGTCTTGGTGTTATTAGTCATCTTCATGGTGACCGCGCCGATGCTGTATCGTGGAATGGACATCAAGTTGCCGACTTCCGCCTCGAACACCATCAAACCTGAAATTCGAGCAGTGTTGACGATCGAAAAAGATCAACGACTGTATCTCGACAAAGATCAAGTCAGCGTGGCTCAGCTCGAGCGAAAGTTACATCTCCTGAAGCAAGAACAGCCGGTATGATATCGGATGATGAGTGGCAGGCGAAGCTGGCTCGCCGCCTGAGCCGTGCCCTGTTCGTCTCCCTTGTGTTGCATCTCGGGATTTTGGCCATCGTGGCGTGGATTCGCTTGCCGCGTCATGGTGAACGACCGCTCGCGTCCGTCGAGATTTCGCTGGCCAGTCTCCCGGCGCCTCAGGTGAAAACCCTTGAGCCTCAAAAGAGCCAACCGATTTCAAAAGAGAAAGACCTAGAACGTCCGAGGCCAGCGCTGCAGCATAAGTCTGTCGATTCGCCAAAACCTGTCGAGCGTACCACGACGATCGCACCACCAAAGGCTGCTCCCGTTCCAAAGCCGGCACCTGTCCCGCCTTCGTCTGCTTCCTCCCCGCCGGTTTCTCCTCCTGTCACTCGGGCGAAATCATCGAATGATATGATGAGCGAGATCATGAAGGGCATCGAGTTACCGCCGGATGCTCCGAAGCGCGGAGACATCAGTCCTGAGGAGAAGCCCAGGGCGACAGCGGCTATGAAACTGCCTGATGTGCCGGTCGTGTCGGATACGAGAGATCTCACGGGGAAGCCTGTGACCCAGAAATCGTCTTCGTCCCTGACGGAGGATCTTGCAAAAGACTTGGACGAAGAGTTCAAGAAGATCAACAAGCTGGAAGTGCCCAAAGCCGTGGCTTCGGTCGATATTCCCTCAAAACCTGCCTCCCAGCCGGCTCCTCAGGTTGAGGCAAAAGTGCCGAGCGTCAAGGCCGTCGACACGACGCTGAAGGTTCCAGGAATGGCTCCTGGGTCGAATGCCTATCTTGCACTGGTCCGACAACGCATCAGCAATAGTTGGAGTGCTCCGCCTCTGGACCTGACCAACCAGGTGTATGTGGTAATCGTCCAATTCAGACTTCATCGGGACGGGAAAGTCACGGGTGTATCCATCGAACAATCGTCTGGGAATGAATATTATGATCTGGCGGGGAAGCGGGCGGTTCTGAGCGCAAATCCTCTGCCTGTCTTCCCGGCCGATATTTCCGATTCATACTTTGATGCCCACTTCACCTTTACCGTGGGCGAGCCTCAAGGATAAATTATGACGTTACGAACGCTTGTGATTGCCGGTTTCTGTGCCCTGGTTGGCCTGGTGTGGATCATCGAATCCGGTGCTGCCGACGTGTTTCTTGAAGCGGCGAGGCCTGATTTTCAAAAAATTCCATTGGCGATTGCCGGAATTGAGAATCTGGGTGGTACGGAATCGCCGGAAGGGCGCGTGAAGCTCGGTAGCCGTATTGAGGAGGTGCTCAAAACAGATGTACGGCGCTCCCTGGTGTTTGCTCTTGTTGATGTGAATGGTCTCGGCATTAAGGCTGGCCAACTCGGAGCTGAGCCGGATCCATCCTTCAAGCACGCGGTTGGGAATGGCGTGTCGGTGGTGGTGTGGGGACGAGCTGGTATCAAGAGTGGGAATAAAGATTCCGATGTGAATATGGACGGCTATGTCTATGATGCGGGGAATAACGAGGTGGTCGGTGGGAAACGCTATGTCGGTTCGACATCGGTGGTGCGACTGATGGCCCATCGATTTGCCGATGAGCTGGTGTTTCGGTATACCGGAGAACCGGGGATCGCTCGGACAAAAATCGCCTATGTGTCTGAGCTGGGTTCGGCGCGCGAGTTATTCATCATGGACTATGACGGCTACGACCCGCGGCAACTGACGGCCGACGGATTTTTGAATTTGATGCCGCGCTGGTCCCCTGATCGGCGATTTTTGGTCTTTACGACGTACCGCAATCGGAATACGCAAGATATCGATCTCCTTGAGCTCGCGACTGGAAAACGCTGGACTCTGGTCTCACAGGGCGGACTGAACATCACGCCGGCACTCTCTCCGGACGGGAATTTTCTCGCGTATTCGTCCAGCTCTGAGGGGAATGCGGAACTCTATCGCATGGACACCCACACCAAGGCGGTGCAACGGTTGACGACCAATGCCGGCGGAGATCTCTCCCCTTCCTGGGCACCGTCTGGCCGCGAGTTGGCCTTTACCTCCGACCGAAGCGGCGGACCGCAAGTGTTTCTCATCAGCGCGGATGGATCCAATGTGCGCCGATTGACCTTTGAGGGAGATTATAATGCCGCCCCCGCCTGGTCTCCTCGAGGGAATTGGATCGCGTATGTGTGCCGGACTCCACGGAAAGAGTACAAGCTCTGTCTCATCACGCCCGATGGGCAGAAGCGCGTACAGTTGACGACCGGGCCGGGGGTGGATGATTCTCCTTCGTGGTCCCCTGACGGACGTCACATTGTGTTTAGTTCCACGGCGGACGGGAAGAGCCATATCTATATGATTAATACGGACGGGAAGGACTTGGAACGAATTACCTTCACGGGAACTCACAATAGCGCACCGACGTGGTCTCCTGCCTCGTGATTTTTGTGCAAGGCATTGACGAGAATCGTCCTCCACTGTATGAAAAGAAAGAACACCTGATGAGAAGGGAATCGACTCGATGAAGACATTAGTAGTCACCCCCCTACCAGTGATTCTTGGCGTGCTCCTTCTGTTGAGTCCGGCTTGCTCGAGGAAGGCGGTTCAATCGGGAGGAGACACACGTGCGTTACAGGAAGAGATGGCACGAGGAGGGGCAAAAGGTGGGGCAAGTTCAAGCTTTCCCGACACATCGTTGTCCGGGAAGGATGAGACGAGTAGTCTGCGTGGATTCGATCGGAACCCCTTAGAAGAACGACTCGGAGGCGGTGGTCACAACGGAAATGGAACGGTGACTCCGGGCAACACGCTGATGGCCAAGTCCGATCCTGGCGGTGCTGCACGCCAGCTCGCTGAAATACGTGCGGAGCAGACGGCATCGGCGGCGGCCGGCTTGCGGGACGTATTTTTTGCCTATGATAGTTTTTCTATCACCGACGAAGGGCGCCACGCGCTTGCGAACGATGCGGAGTGGATCAAATCAAATCCGCAGGCTCAGCTGAAGATTGAAGGACATTGTGACGAACGAGGCACCTCCGCGTATAACCTGGTGTTGGGAGAGAAGCGGGCGAAAGCCGTTCGGAACTACCTCGTCGAGCTGGGGGTGGTTCCCCAGCACCTCTCGGTCGTCTCGTATGGGAAAGAACGCCCGTTTTGCACAGAACATGGGGAGCACTGCTACTCGATGAATCGTCGAGGGCATCTTGTCGTGAAGGTGGGGAAATAGTGCGTGTGGGACACGCTGTTGGCAGGAGCGTATCCTCGTTGTAGTCGATCCACTGGAGTGCAAGGCATGAAGTCTCAACTGCGAACCACGCATGGCGTGCTACTGGGTTTGGCCGTAGGCGGGCTTTTCTTGCCGGGTTGTGTCGCACAGCAGTCCGACTTGAAAAAAACTGAAAAAGACTTCAAGCAGACCAGTGCCAAGCAGACTCAAGAAATTACGACACTACGCGAGTATGAAATTCCCCAGTTACGCGGAGAACTGGAAAAGGCGCTGCACCTGACCAAAGACCTTCAGACCAGGCAGGAAGATCTTAAATACCGGTCGGCGCAGGCGGAGCAGCAGACCAAGAAACTCGAACAGTTGGCGGCGAAGTTGGAAACCGACGGTAGTACTCGCTATCTGTGGATGCAGAAGAGCTTTGAGACCCAGGATGCGAAGGTATCGGCAAGGCTGGACGATCTGGCAAAGGCGATGGAATCACTCAAGAAAGAAGTCATCGATGTCGTGCAACGCACGAATGAGGGATTAGCAAAGCGTGTTGATGCCAAGTTGGAGGGGCACCAAAAGGAGCTGACCGAGCACCAGAATAGGATCGAGCAGGTTTCTCAAAAGTTTACGCAGTTTAATCAGGCGTTGTCAGGGTTTCGAGAAGCGCTGACCGGTCTGAATGATCGTGTCGGTGAAGGAGAGCATGCTTCAAAGAACCTTGCGGCAAAGATCGATGCGGACTCAAAAACTGCGGCGATGCATGCGGAAGATGTGAATCGGAGCGTGGTCTCCATCACCAAGGCACTTGAAGCCGTCGGCAAAAAAGTCACGGCGCGGCTCGATGAGCAGGATAGTCGCATTGATGCCCTCGTGAAGACCGTTGAGCAGGTATCACATAAGCCAGTGTCATTACAGCAGGCAACTAAGTCCTCCCAGCATTCGTCGTTGGGACCGAATGAGACGGCGTTGGAAGGGGGAGATGCATCAAGAGTGTCTGCCGGGCAGGACACATCAGGCGGTGTGATGACGATCGTGCCTCCTCAAGAATCAGCCAAGTCGGAACTTCCTCAGGTTACATCCGATCCCCCTGATCGAGTTCGCTATGAGCGGTTGTTGGCGTTGTTTCGGGAAGGGGATTTGGAAGGGGCCAGGCAAGGATTTGCAGGTTTCTTTGACGAATTCCCCAATTCGAACCTTGCGCCCAACGCGCGCTTTTGGTTGGGGGAGTCGTATTTTGGTAAGAAAGATTTTCAGAAAGCGATTGATGCGTACGATAAGGTAGAGGTCGATTATCCGAGCAGTGAAAAGGTGCCGTCGGCCATTCTGAAGAAGGGATATGCCTATCTGGCTATGAAGGACAAGAAACGAGCCTCGTCGGCTTTCAAACAGGTCGTCACGCTCTACCCGAAAAGTGTGGAAGCAGGGAAAGCATCCGACAAGTTGGGTCAACTGAAGGAGGTGCGGTAAAGCATGCGAGTCCGTACCGTCATGTCCACAGCGGTGATAGGGGGATGGTTGGGATGGGTGATGGTGTTTGCCGGATGCGCCAAGCATGCGGACTTCATGCAGACTCGGGACCAGCTTTCGACCATCTCCAAGACACAGGATCAAGATCATCAACGGGTTGATGCGGTGGTCCGTCGCTTGGAAGCGATTGAGCGGAGCAAGGACAGCAAGGACACGGACGTGACCAAGTCACGCTTTGATGATGTGACGGCTCGTATCCAGAAGCTGGAAAGCCGACTTGCGAAGATGGAAGAGACGGTGAGCCAGGCATCTGCCAGGTTGGAGGCCTCACCCGAACTGCGTGCGGCGAAGGCGGTGAAGTCGACACCTCCGGTTGAGGCCGTGGTGACCGCATCGGGCATCACGCCCACCTCGGCGTTTAATTTGGCTTACAATGATTATCTGAACGGGAAATATGAGCTCTCCATCGCCGGGTTCCAACGGTTCATCAAAGACTTTCCTGGCACGTCCCTGACTCCCAATGCCCAATACTGGTTGGGCGAGTCCTATTACAATCTGAAAGAGTACGGTCGAGCCATTCAGACCTTTGATTATCTTGTTGCAGAGTATCCCGGGAATGAAAAAATGCCGGCGGCGCTCTACAAACTTGGGTTAGCGACGGCTGAAACCGGCGATCTTGCCAAATCGAGGAAGAATCTAAAACGGGTACTTGAGGAGTTTCCATCGTCGGATGAGTCCAAGTTGGCCAAGCATAAATTGGCCGAGCTCCGATGAGCGTCCCTGCTGTTCGACGTCCTGCCTTGTTCCCATTCCCATCGTGCATGAGGAGCCTGGTGCTGTGCTGAAGACAGACGACAGCTCCAAGATCCGCCTATTGCCGGAAGACGTGATTGGTCGCATTGCAGCCGGGGAAGTCGTTGAGCGCCCTGCTGCCGTCGTGAAAGAACTTCTTGAAAACAGCATTGATGCCGGGAGTCGTTCCATCTCAATCGACGTGAAGGATGGAGGCCTCTCTTTGATTCGGGTGACCGACGATGGAGAGGGGATGAGTCGTCAGGATGCGATCTGTGCGTTTCAGCGCCATGCCACGAGTAAACTTCGGTCTGATGCCGATCTGTGGTCCATTCGGACGATGGGGTTTCGGGGAGAAGCGTTGCCAAGTATTGCGGCCGTTTCGCATGTCCGATTGTTGACCGCAACACGTTCTGACGAGGTAGGGACGAAGTTGGACGTCGTGGGGGGACTCGTCGGAAACATGACCGACGCCCCTCCGGTCGTCGGGACCAGGATTGAGGTGACGGCGCTGTTCGAGCATCAGCCGGCCAGGAAAAAGTTTTTGAAGTCTGCCCCGACGGAGTGCACGCACATCATTCGAGTGGTACAACAGGCGGCGCTGGCATGGCCGGCCATCCAATTTCGTTTCACCCAGAATGCGCAGGAACTTCTGAACTACCCAACCGTGCGATCAGAAAGGGAGCGGATCGCCCAAGTGTACCCGCGTGCGTTTCTTGATCACGGTCTTCCTCTCCATGACGGGCAAACCGGCGCCAGCCTCACGGGTTATATTATTGATGCGGTCCATGCCAAGCCTTCGCGTATTCCGCAAGAATTGTTTGTGAATCGTCGACCTGTCCGGAGCCTGACGGTGTCCCACGCCGTCGGAGAAGGGTATGGCTCATTTCTGCCTCGAGGTTGCCATCCACGATTCGTTTTGTTCCTTGATGTCGATCCGGAGCGCGTGGATGTCAACGTCCATCCGACGAAACGAGAAGTGCGTTTTTCGGACAATGAATTTATTCATCAGATCGTTCGACGAGCGGTTCGCCAGCGGCTGAGTGGTGGAGTGGGCGAACCGGGACGCGATGACACTGAGGTATCTGAACGGGCTACTCCCCATGTCGCTGTTTCGTGGCCAGATTCTTCGGGTATGACCACGTCTCGTCCAACGGAGACGACCGTCTTGCCACAGCCAGGTCCCGAGATTCAGCTGGCGTTTGCGAGTGAAGCGGCGGAGGCGTATGTGCGAGTGCCTGCCGGAGAAGTGGTGGCGTTGGGACAGATCAACCGGACATTCCTCGTTGCCCAAGTTGGGGGAGATCTGGTGGTAGTCGATCAACATACAGCCCATGAGCGGGTGTTGTTTGAGCGACTGTATCGGGCGTGGACGGCCCGCAGTCTTCAGGCTCAACCGCTGCTTCTGCCCGATCCGCTCGATTTGTTGCCGGATCATGCGGCGTTGATCCTGCGGTATCAGGAGGAGCTCGGGAGGTTGGGCTTGGAGATTGAGCCGTTCGGCGCCACCACGGTCTTGCTCCGATCGACGCCGGTCGGACTTGGTCAAGTTGATCCGAAAGTGTTCCTGGAGGATCTCCTTGAGGATTTGAATCAATGGGAGCGAGTTCCCGCGCTCGAGGCGCGAGTGCGGCCGGTGTTGGCATCGTTGGCCTGCCATGGTGCCGTCCGAGCTGGACGCTCCATGCAACTGGATGAAATCAAGATGTTGGTCGAAGAGTGGCGATCAGAGGGGGAGATCACCACCTGTCCTCATGGAAGACGAACGTCCTTTCGACTCAGCATCGACGATCTCGAAAAGATGTTCGGACGGGCTGGTTGGTAGGTCATGCGGTATGAAGCAGTGGCCCACGTCCGGTGGATCTCGTGGAGCTGCAAGGTTCTCTCCTGGTCGATCGTGACATGACCATGCGTGTGGAGAGTGCACATCGCCACCGGCCTTTGGTCGTCCTGCTGGGACCGACCGCTGTCGGGAAAAGTCGAGTCGCGATACAGGTAGCCAAGCATTTTGATACCGAAATTCTGACGGCGGATTCGCGTCAGGTGTATCGTGGAATGGATATTGGAACGGACAAGCCAACCGCCGAGGATCAGCAGGTTGTGCCGCACCGGCTTCTGGATCTGGTGAATCCGGATGAAGCCTTCAACACTGGGTGGTATCGACGCACTGCGCTGGAGCACATCGAGCGGTTATACGAAGCCGGCCGGCTGCCGTTCGTCGTTGGTGGGACCGGCCTCTACATCAGAACTCTGATCAGAGGCCTGTGCCCTGCACCTCAGGCTGATCCCATCGTGAGGGCGGACCTCAAAAAGTTAAGAGAGCAGGCTGGACGAACCGGCCTGTATGCCGAGTTGATGCGTGTCGATCCTGCTGCAGCGGCCAGATTGCATCCGAACGATGAGTCGAAGGTGATGCGGGCGCTGGAAGTGTATCGGCTGTCTGGGCGTTTGATGTCCGAGATGCAGGCTGAGCATCAGTTTCAAGAGGCACCCTTTTCGTCGCTGCTGATTGGACTTCATCGACCCAAAGAGGTGCTCTATCGACGGATCGATGAACGCATTGATTGGCAGCTGGCTCATGGAATGATAGAAGAGACGCGGTCGTTGCTCGACCGAGGGTATGGGCGTGAGCTTGGATCAATGAAAGGTCTTGGGTATCGGCACATTGGCGCCTATTTGGCTAATGAATGTGATCACGGGGAACTGGTGCGGCAGTTCAAGCGTGATACCAGGCGGTTTGCGAAACGGCAGATGACATGGTTTCGAAAAGAGCCCGGCGTCGAGTGGTTCTCGATTGATGAGGGCGAGCCGTTTGAACAGGTAGGGAGCCGGGTCATCACGCGCATCGAACAATTTCTGCAAGGGTAGGGATCACAACAGCAGCCTGCAGTGTCGCGGGCATGGTGAGAAAAGGGATTTGGTATGCCGAACAAAAAACAGGATAAGCGGGTAACAGTCGGAATGATCGGAGGAAGCGGACTTTATGAGATTGAAGGGTTGACGGGTGCTCGCTCCATTCGAGTGCGTACGCCGTTCGGAGCTCCCTCCGATGTGATCAGAGTGGGTATGCTCGAAGGGATTCGGGTGGCCTTTCTGTCTCGCCACGGACAGGGGCATCTGTTGAATCCCAGTGAAATTAATTATCGCGCCAACATTTTTGCACTCAAGTCCCTCGGGGTCTCGCATGTCATTTCAGTCAGTGCCGTCGGCAGCATGAAAGAATCGATTCATCCGGGGGACGTCGTGGTGCCAGATCAGTTCATCGATCTCACCAAACGCCGCGTCTCGACTTTTTTTGAGCGGGGTCTTGTGGCGCATGTTGCATTCGGCGAACCGATTTGTGCGGAGCTCGGCCGCGCGTTGCGCTCCGCCGGTGAGCGAGTCGGAGCCACGCTGCATGCTCGTGGTACCTACGTGTGCATGGAAGGGCCGCAGTTTTCGACCAAGGCGGAATCACGGCTCTACCGGCAATGGGGTGTCGATGTGATCGGGATGACCAATATGCCGGAAGCCAAGCTGGCTCGTGAGGCGGAGTTGTGTTATGCGACATTGGCCTTGGTCACGGACTATGACTGCTGGCACGAGACGGAGGAGGCGGTCACCGTGGAGGCCGTGCTGGACACCCTGCATCGCAACGTCGCTTTGGCGAAACAGATTCTCCGGACGGTCATGCCGTCGTTCGCACATCCGATCGAGTGTGCCTGTCATCGCGCGTTGGACCATGCGATTTTGACCGCACCGAAGCGGATACCGACAGCGGTGCGGAAAAAGCTCTCAGTACTCATCGACCGTGCCCTGACACCACAGAAAGGAGCTCGTTAGGCAATGGGGAAATTGTTAGTGGTTGGATCGGTTGCGTTGGATACGGTGAAAACTCCATTCGGCGAAGGGACGGAGATACTAGGAGGGTCGGCCACGTACTTCTCCACGGCGGCGAGTTTCTTTACATCAGTGGCGCTCATTGCGGTAGTCGGGGAAGACTTTCCCCGGCAGCATGTCGCGTTTCTGAAGAGCCGCGGAATTGATCTGACGGGATTGGAGCGGCGACCAGGAGCGACCTTCCGCTGGAAAGGGGAGTACACCCATCAGTTGAATGAAGCGCACACGCTGGATACGCAGCTCAACGTGTTCGAGACGTTTCGTCCGCAGATTCCCGAGGCGTATCGGGAGCCGGATGTGTTGTTCCTTGGGAATATTCACCCCGAGCTTCAGCTCGATGTGTTGCAGAAAGTGAAACGCCCAGCGCTCGTGGCCTGTGACACGATGAACTTCTGGATCAACGGCCAGCGGGAGGCCTTGTGGAAAGTGCTGGAAAAGGTCGATGTCTTGATCATTAACGACGGCGAAGCGCGTGCCTTAGGTCAGGACACCAATCTCGTGAAAGTGGCGAAGTTGGTGCTGTCACGAGGACCCAAACATCTCATCGTGAAGCGAGGAGAATACGGCGTCCTCATGTTCAATGAAAAGCAGGTATTCGGTGCACCTGCATTTCCGCTTGAAGACGTGCGCGATCCGACCGGTGCCGGCGATACCTTTGCCGGTGGGTTTTTGGGCTATCTTGCCGCCACCGGAAACCGTTCCCCTGAGGCCATGAGGCAGGCCATCATCTTTGGAAGCGTCATGGCGTCATTTACAGTAGAAGCCTTTAGTCTTGACCGATTGCGAATCCTGGATTACAAAGAGATTCAGGCACGGTTCGCTGAGTTCAAGCGACTCACGCATTTTGAGGACGTATGACGATCTGGAACAGACACCGACCCCATCGAGATCAAGCCTTTCGCGCATTGATCGTGATATGGCTTGGACTCACCAGTGTCGTGGCGGGCTGTGCGACCGAGAAAGAGGTTCTGCAAAAATCGCAGGGGCATTATCAAGAAGGCGTGGCGAGCCTCCCGGGGGATCGGCAGCAGGCTTTCGTGTCGTTCCAGAAAGCTGTTCAATTGAACCCGAATAACAAAGAAGCACGATATGCCTTAGGACATGTCTACGCGCTGCAAGGCAAATTGCCGTATGCGGAAGAGCAGTTTCGTGCGGCGCTGAAGATCGACGAGAGCTACTCCGAAGCACATACGTACCTGGGGCAAGTTTTAGCCAATCAGGATCGGTGGGTGGAGGCGATGCAATCCTATCGGTTGGCGTTGGCGAATCCCTTGTATCCCACGCCGGATCTGGCTCGCTTTCATCTTGGTCGTGCCCTGGCGCACCAGGGCGATCTCCAGGGAGCGATGGAGGCGTTCGAAGATGCGGCCTCCGCCAGTCCGCCGACGGTTCCGCCGGCGATGACGCATCTTGAGCTGGGCCGTGTGTACTATCAGCTGGGCTATGCGACGCGCGCGCGCGAAGTGTTGAAGAAAGTGGCGACATTGGACAAGGGGGGCGAGTGGGCGACAGCGGCGTCAGATCTCTTGACGCGATTGAAGTAGGAGACCTATGGAGTCGGTCGGCGAATTTTTTCGGCAGGTCCGTGAAACCAAGGGATTGACCATCGATGAGGTGGCGTCGAAAACTCGTATTCGCACGGATTTCGTCAAGGCGCTCGAGGATGGCAATTTTGCCAAACTGCCTGATCAGGTCTTCGCGCGAGGGTTCGTGCGGTCGTATGCGAGATCGCTCGGATTGGACGAGGAGGACGCGATTCATCGGTTTATTCAATCGGCCGGCTCTTTTTACGAGAAACAGGATGAGCGGGAACGGCTCAAGGTTCGCCAGATTGAAGAGGACCGTAAGCGTCAGGCCAATCGAAAAGCGGTGGCGATTGCTATTGGTATTGCCGTCCTGACGCTCGTCTTCCTGTTGAGTCGTGAGCAATCCACGGTTTTCCGGCGCGGTGCACCGGAGCAGGTCTCCGCCACGAAACGGACGACTCAACCGAATAAGGAAGTGGCGGAATCGGCGACTCGCGAGCCTGAGCGTTCGGTCGACGCAACCAAATCAATCGAATCACCGGCTGGAGCTCTCCAGAAGGCGACCGCAGAAGCTCCGCGTCGCCAGGAGCCGGCGGTGGTTGAGGTCGTGGCGTCACGAGTTGAATCCGACGCAGCGCCGACAGGGGCGCTTGGTTCTCCTGGCAGTGATGGTCCCCTGGCGGGGATTGGTCTGAGCGCAATCGAGAACCATGGGGATGGGCAACTGGTCTTGGACCTGGAAGCAACCGAGTTGAGCTGGGTCGTCGTGCAGATCGATAATGGGAGTCCGCAAGAGTCATTGCTTCGGCCCGGTGAAAAGGGTCACTGGACGGGGCAGGATCAATTTATTCTCACCCTCGGGAACGCCGGCGGTGTGAAAGCTGAGCTCAATGGTAAACCGCAAAAACCCTTCGGCCCTAGCGGCAAAGTCGCCCGCGATATCGTGCTGAAGCGATAGTTCTACCGCACTGGGCGTATTTCCTTTCATGTAACCAGCACCATGAGAATCTCACGAGCCTCAATGAGGCGTGGCTGGCCTCGGTGAGGCGCAAAGGTGTCACGAATGGATTGAATGCAGGAAGAGGCGATCTGATGAGCCGCATAAATAGCGAGATTCGTAGGGTTTCTTTTGGATAGGAATTGGCATGGGGCTTGTACGTCTTCGACCCGGGAGCAGGAAATATCACGGTGATGCCGAGGGATGTTTCCTTGACAGAAATTTAGACTGGTTGGTATAGTTCGAGCGTTTAACTGGCCGTTGAATGTAGAGAAGATGAGTCGGCGGCCTGAGGTTCTATTCAGGCTGGGTGGGTTTAACATATCTAAGGAGGACATGTGATGGGGTATCTGTCCAAGTTTTTGGGAATTGCTGCAGCGGTGATGTTTCTCTCCGTCTCGGTCGTGGGAGCAGAAGAAAAGGATCCGACCAAGCCCCGCGTTCCGCCGGATCAGATGGCTGATGCAAAGGCTTTGAAGAATCCGATCGCAACCTCGCCCGAAAGCATCGCCAAGGGCAAAGCGCTGTATGAAGGGAAAGGCACCTGCTTCAATTGCCATGGCAAGGCCGGCGATGGACAGGGCGAAGCGGGCAAGATCCTCAATCCGAGCCCCCGCGACTTCACCAATTGCAAGTTCCACAAGAAGCGGAAAGATGGCGAGCTTATGTGGGTCATCAAGAACGGCAGCCCGGGAACCGGAATGGTGTCCTTGGTCCCGGCTGCGATCACCGAGGAAGAAGCGTGGAACATCATCAATTATGAGCGGAGCTTCTGCAAGGGCGAGTAATCAATCGCTCGACAGATTCTCGTAAGCTCATAAGAACGCTGAGAAAAAGAGAGGGTGGGGAGGGATCTCCTCACCCTCTCTTTTTGTGTATCGGCCTACAGCAGGCACGAGTGTCTCGTCTTTTTCATGATACCTTTCCGACGTAGGTATTACATTCTCCACTTCGCCACTTCAGCTGGTCCTACAATCCAGATTCTGGATGGTCTGTGTCGCTATCCCCTCGTTTGGGGGTTGGGAATATTGGCGTTGGAGGGCTTGGGGGGATTGCACCTTGCATACAAAAAAGGGTACAGTCCGCCGGACGAGCCAGAATCGCGATAAAAGAGTACATGTGGTAGCAAATACAGCCGAACCATCGACGTTCTTATTTTGAGCAATTAGGAGGGCGACTATGCGCAGCCTATGTCCATGGGTGCAGTGCCGAGTAGCAGTTGTAGCAGCATCGCTCGCGCTTGTGTCAGCGGGAATCACGTTCAGTGTAGCCACAGAAATCACTTATGCCGCAGAGGGTTCCCTCCCACCGGCTATCGTGGCGGCAGACCTCGAATACAATGGGCGTGTTGTCGTCGGTGGGGATCCCGTGACGGTCAAAATTGCCACTCCGAACAAGAATGGCGTGATGACCTTTCAGGGCACAGCCGGGCAACGCATCAATCTCGGTTTTAGTTCGGTCAGCCTCACACAGTTTCAGGTGTCGGTCTATGGGCCGGATGGGAGTCTGATTGCCAGACAGCCGACCGCCGTCAGGAACTATTATGCCACCATGGGCACTCGACCACTCTCCTCACAGACACAGGTCCAGACATCTGCCACCGCGTACCAATTTACCGCAGACTCAGGAGCGACCATCTCCTCGAGCGAGATGAACGGCAGCAGCATAGACCTTGTGGAATTGCCGGCAACCGGGGCCTATACGATTTTCTTCGATCCCCTCAGCACCTACACCGGAAGCTTCACGATCACCGTTTCACATGAGCTGGAGGGTACGATCGTGCCCCAGGGTTCAGCGGTACCGGTTGCTATCGGCCGTGCCGGGCAAAACGCTCGGTACACCTTCTCCGGTAACAGCGGTCAGGCGGTCAGCTTGCAGTTGAGCGATGTGACGATCAGAAGCGGGTATGTGTCAATCCTCAAGCCGGATGGCAGTCCCCTGGGTCAGCCTACCTCATTCGCCTATGCGGGTGCGGTGGTCGATGCGCAAGTTCTTCCGACCTCCGGGACGTATGTGGTTCTGATCGATCCGGAGTTAAGCTATACCGGAAACGTAAAGCTTGCGCTCTACAATGCTCCGGATCTCCTGGGCAATATCATGATCGACCAGATGACGGTTACCCCGACATTGACCGTACCGGGTCAACGCGCGCTGTATACCTTTAATGCGTCGGCGGGCCAATGGGTCAATCTTGGTCTCACCGGCGTCTCAATCGCCTCGAGTACGTTGTCGTTGTTGAAACCGGATGGCAGCAAGTTGGCATCCACCACAATCGGTTCCAGCGGCGGCAGTCTGGATCCGGGCATGGCATTACCAGAAACAGGAGCCTACACGATCGTCGTGGATCCGGTCGGCAATAACACCGGCAGCATGACCCTTGCGCTGTCGTCACCCGTTACTGGTACGCTCGCGCTTGATGGAGCACCGGTGACTCTGAGCCTGAATAAACCAGGCAAGACCGCACGATACACGTTCAATGGTAATGCCGGACAATGGGTAAGTCTTGGCCTCACAGCGGTAGGACTGACGTCGAGCAGCGTGTCGCTGTTGGGCCAGGATGGAATCCCGCTGGCCTCGACTACGGTAGGGACGGCAGGTGGCGCACTTGAAATTTCAAACCCATTGCCGACCACCGGAGTCTATACCGTGCTTGTTCGTCCGGGGGGGCCCTATACCGGCAACATGACGCTGACACTCTCTACAGAGGTGTCGGACTCGCTCAAGATCAACGCCGCGCCGAGGCCGATCATGATCAGCCGAGCCGGTCAGAGTGGTCGCTACACGTTTAGCGGTACGGCCAATCAGCAGATCACGATCAAAGCGACCAATAATAAGTTCGATAGCGTGGCAGTGAATCTCTATACGCCGAGTGGAGTCCTGCAGGCAGGGGCGACGAGTTCCGCGTCCAACTTTAACCTCAATACGGTGACGTTGGCCACGACAGACACGTACACGATCACCATCAACCCTGCCCTGGCGGAAACAGGGAGTATTCACTTACAAGTAACCAGCCAGTAGAAGCTGTGTGTAAGAATAGAGGTGGTCACTCGCCTGTATTCGCATCGGAGCTGATAACGAGAGGGTGGGGAGGCAACTTCTCACCCTCTTTTTCTATCACATCACTAGCGACTGCACGCCAGTAGTGGGATTTCCACCATACTGTGCGAGAGCGTGACTACTGACAGCAAACGGCATAGGCTCTGTCTGCGTCGTGAGCACTGTACTTGACTCAGTAACAGGAAGTTCAGGCCAGTATCATAGCGAGGAGTATTAACATGAACTCCTATTACCCCAGTTAGCGTCTAGCGATGAGTCTCCATCTGGGTCCTTTATGAGGCAGCAACCCTTATAGGTATGTTCACTGCGTACTTTGATGCTAGCGGCCAGGAGCACGAGCACCCCTATATGGTTGTAGCGGGTTTTGTGTCGAGCGCAAAGGTTTGGTCTGAATTCTCGGATGAATGGCGGGCAGTTCTTGGTAATTATCACCTCAAGACATTTCATGCGGCAGATTGCCAGAACTTTAGAGGTGAATTTATAGAAATGGAAAGGCAAAGAGGATAAGCGACTACGCCTATGGTGCGATTTGTTGGGTGTGATCAAGAAGCATACCTTCCATAAGTTTAGTGTCGGTATCGAGATCAATGATTGGAAAGAATCTTTTTTCCAAGAAAGGAAAAGAAAGTCAAAGATCAATGCCTATGTGTTATGTGCTTTGGCTTGTGCAGAACGTGTCAAGCTATGGGCTAGACGGAAAAATGTCAAAACGCCCATCGCATATATTTATGAGTCAGGTGATCCTGGGGAGTGGTCAATTGAGGGCGTACTTCGACGAGCAGGAGTTCCCTGCGCCATCATTCAAACATAAGGAGGACCGCACCGTTGATGGGATTTACTACCCCGCCACAGTTCCTCTTCAAGCCGCTGATTTTCTTGCATACGAAATCTTCTTGATGAAAAAGATATTTCCCTGTCAAAAATGGGGCTTCCCTCTCTCGGGCGCCCGATGCGTGAAAGATATTTCGAATGGCGGTAATTTGTCGACCTACCTGAAGCCACAAAAAATCTACTCAGGTGATCGACTCAAAGAACTTGAGAAGACCTTTGATTTCCCTAAAGGTGAATGGTATCTGGAGACCATATCTAATAACGGTTATCCCTGCTTTCCATTGATCGTGGGAGGAAATTGGGGTCTGGTCGTGTACGTTGCCAGACAGAGTTCGAATCTCGTGCTGTTTGAACAGGGAGGAATTGCCAGAGCTAAGGCGTTTCCGATGCCGCAAGTGAGGGCAGTGTGGTGAGGACCAGGTCCGCGGCTTTGTCGTCTGGTTTCAGCAGTGGGATCATTTGCGGGCGTTGAGTCGCATTAAACTGAGATTTTGATGCCCAGGCGACTTTCTGTCGTACGAATCCACTCACCTCTCCGAGGGTGATCTTCCCATCTCGGTTCGTATCCGCTTCTCCGCGCAGACCGCGCAGTAAATAATAGGTAAAGAGTCCGTGACGATGGTTGTCGTCATCGATTCCGGTGGCAAGGCCCTCGACGGCGATCATTCGAATCGTGTTCTCTCCGTCAAGGTCCCATCGCGGAGTAGCGGGTGTCTTGGTCTGGTCGATAATGGCAGCAGTCTTTCCGTCGAAGATCAAGATGGCCTGCCGTGGATTGAGCTTCGCAAGGACCGATTCCAGCGCACTCAGACGATAGAGACTGGTTGGGGTCTTTGTTCCGTCATAGGGGACGAGGAAGACCTCTCCCCGCGGGGAGACCATCGCTTGGCCGGAAAAATAGATAATGACGACTCCGTCTTTCGTCGAACGAGTCGGGAGCCATTCGCGCAGGGTTTTCTCGATCTGTGCAGAGGTGGCCTTGCGGTCCGTCAATAGCGCGATATTGGAAGAAGGTACGCCTCCGAGCGTTTGGAAGTACTTGGCGACCGTTTCCGCATCGTGGGCAGCATGTTTGCGTGATGGAATCTGCTGCGTGAGGGTCGAGCTGAGGCCGATGGCAATGACGGAGGTGTCTGAGGACTGAACAGGTAATGCTTGGGGTGATACCTGATCGACATCGTCGCCTCTGGTTCCCGTCGGAGCGATCGTAAAGGACAGTGTTTGAGGTGGGGCCGCGGCACCACTGTGTTCTTCCACGATCACCCGGATTTCGGCTGGTTCCGGCTGTGCGAGCAGGGGTAGGGTGGCGACAAACTCCAACGATCTGGTTTGGCCCGGTTGCAGCGGTGGGATTCTCAAGACGGTCGTGGGAAAATGTTCGAGGGCGAGTCGAGTTCCGCTCAAAGAAGCCGAGGCCTGCTCCACCAGGGTTGATCCTGTGTTCACGATGTCGACGCGGACGCGAATATGTTCGCCACCTTCGAGCAAGAGGTCACTGTTTTCATCGAGTAAGAGCGCCTTAAATCGGAGGGTGCTTGAAGCAGCAGGGCCGTTTGGTTGGTCGGCAGGTGTCGGGCTCAAGGCGGGGGCCACAGCGAGGGTTCCCGGTAATGGAGTAGTCGACTCGGTGGAACTGAGACTGTCATAGCTTCCTGCTACCTGCTTTGCCGTGAGGGCGACCCGGGTCGCAAAGTCGATCGAGGTGTCCTGGATGAACGGATCAATGATGTAATCGCAGTTTTTCGAGATCTGTTCGAGGCGCAACCGCTCCTGACGGGACACCGCGATGTCCGTCTGCCGGAGCAATGTTCCCGTGCGGTCATAGACACGGGCGATCGCATTGAGATGGATGACGGCCGGAGCGCGGTCGTAGAGCGCCTCTTTATTGAGGTCGAAGGCCGAGTCGACGAGGTCGACCTGGACGACATGGTCCGGTGGGCCGGTAGTTTCTCCTCCGTCCACAATCACACGGTCAAAGGTTCGGTGAAGGCCCTGCTGTAACGCGTCTTGTAAGCGTTCCCCTAACGGAACTTCCTGGAGTTGCCCGCATGTATTCGTATAGCGAAGCGTGAGGTCTTTGAGGGTCGAGGATGTCTCCAGTTTGGCACTGGCGGCAAGAGGGGTGCCCATTGGGGGAAACTCAAGATGCGTCGCACAGCCGGCGAGGACGAGGAGTGCGGCGCCGATCCAAGATTCTGTCAGAATGCGCATATCGCGGAGTCGGTTCATACTGGGCTCTTGCCAGGCCTTCGTCTTCTTACATGACATGATAGGACTGATTGTTGGTCACGGTACTGGAAACCTCACATGAATGCAACGGGGCTACGAACGGAGGCCTGGTTTACAATACCGATGGTCTGGTACGGTAATGATGTGTCACGCGCTTGCCGATTGATGCGGATTGTGTTCAGCGCCCGTCATCGCACCTTTTCTTCTTTGAAGCCGGTCGGACGAGTAGTGTAAAATGGATCGTTAAACTGGTGTAGGGGCCTATTTCCAATAGGACTCTGAACAAGAGTCACATCCTGGAGGAATTCAGATATGTTCATGTGGACTCAGAAATCGACGAACATGCTCATGGCTTGTGGATTAGCCGTATCTGCTCTGATCGGAAGCGGATGCGTGTCGCCTGTCTCGGCTTCAGGGGTTCCTCCGGCATGGGCCCAGGGGTTCTCGGAGATTGTGAAAAAGACGATGCCGGCCGTCGTGAACATTGCCGTCACCGGTGGAGGGGAAGGGAGCCGGAGGCGAGGAGGGGTTCCACCGAACCCGTTTGGGACGCCGCCTCCCGGGGATGAGCCTGGCGGTGAATCACCGATTCCGCCGGCTCCACATGGCCCTCCCGGTCCGCACGGCAAACCTGATCAGAGTGCCGGCTCGGGAGTCATTCTTGATGCCAACGGGTATATCGTGACCAACAATCACGTTGTGGAAGGGGCGACCCAGATTACGGTCACGCTGAGCGACCGGCGGGAGTTTTCCGCCAAGATTGTCGGGACCGATCCGAAGACCGATTTGGCGGTGGTCAAGATCGATGCCAAGGACCTGCCGTCGCTCAAGTGGGCGGAGTATGAGAAGCTCCAGGTCGGGGATCTCGTGTTGGCCGTCGGAAGTCCATTCGGCTTGAGCTCGACCGTGACGCTCGGCATTATCAGTGCATTGGGGCGTGGAAATGTGGGAATTGCCGACTATGAAGACTTTATCCAGACCGATGCGGCCATCAACCCTGGAAATTCGGGTGGGGCGCTCGTCAATATGAATGGGGATCTGATCGGGATCAACACCGCGATTTTCTCAAGGACCGGCGGATCGGAAGGCATTGGGTTTGCGATTCCCAGCAGCATCGCGTTGGATATCGTCGATAGCCTGCAAAAGACCGGGAAGGTCGTGCGAGGATGGATGGGCGTGGCTATTCAGGAAATCACGCCGGCCTTGGCAAAATCCTTCAAACTTCCGGATCAGCGGAAGGGCGTATTGATCAGCGACGTCAATGAAAATGGTCCCTCGCATGCCGCAGGAATCAAGCGGGGTGATGTGGTGGTGGCGTTCAATGGGAAGGAAGTGCAGACGGTCAGTCAGCTGCGCAACCTGGTTGCCAGAACGGTCGTCGGCAAAGATGCCCAGGTGAAGGTCGTCCGCGAAGGGAAGGAACAGGTCATTGCCGTGAAGGTGGCTGAGCGTCCCTCTGACGAAGTCTTGGCCAAGAAGGAGCCGGGGCCACCGAAGGAAGCGGGAGAGCAGATCAAGCCACCGGACAATGTGCTGGCATCGCTTCGTGTCCAGGCTTTGGACAATGCGTTGATGAGCCAATTGAACATTCCTTCCAAGACGGTTGGCGTGGTGATCACCTCGGTGGAGCCGGGTGGACAGGCGGAAGCGGCTGGCTTGCAGCGCGGCGATGTCATCCAAGAAGTCAACCATGAATCCGTCAAGACGCTCAGCGAGTACCAAAAGGCCGCCGAGAAAATTAAAAAAGACGAGCTTGCGGTCTTGCTGGTCAATCGTCAGGGGAACAGCCTCTTCGTGGCGATCAATCCGAAGTAAGAAGCACAGGGGTATTTGTTGATCCGTCGATCTGTTGATTGCCAGAAGCCTGATCGGTAGACCGCCGGATCAACAGATTCCAGTTTGTACGAGGCTCTGTGTTGAACAAACTGAACCAGTGGCTTCAAGATTCGGTGTTCAAGCCGCTGGAAGATAAGAAGATGCCGGTCATGGAACACCTGGTGGAGTTCCAGGTCCGGCTGACCCGTGCGGTGATCGCATTGGCGGTCGTGTTCATGGGGACCTTCCTATATGCCGACGCACTCGTCAAATGGCTGCGCGTTCCGCTCCAGAACATGTTCGTTCCCAGTCAGTTGACATGGGAACCGACCGATCTCCCGACTGTGCCATTTGTGTTTCTCGCTCCGGCGGAGGCGCTCTGGCAGAACGTCAAGGTGGCGGGCTTGTGTGCCATTGTGCTTGCCATGCCGTATTTGCTGTATGAAATCTGGCGATTCGTGGTTCCTGGGCTGCACGCCCAAGAACGGCGGTTTGTCGGCCCGTTCGTATGTGTCAGCGCGGCGGCGTTTTATGCGGGGGCGGGCTTTTCATTTTTTTTCGTTCTGCCGTTTGCGTTAAATTTTTTGATTTCGTACGGCGTCAACGCAGGATTTGCGCCGCAGATTTCTATTGCGCAATATGTCGGATTCGCTCTCTGGTTTCTGATGGTGTTCGGGCTGATTTTTGAAGTGCCGTTGGCGCTGACGCTTATGGCGAAGCTCGGGTGGGTGGATGCGCCGTTTCTGATCCAATATTGGAAGTGGGCGCTGTTAGGGTCGTTCGTGATTGCCGCCATCCTGACTCCCACGCCTGACCCATTCAACCAAACGCTGATGGCCGGCCCGATGTTTCTGCTCTATTGGGTCGGGATTTTTGGCGCGAAAGTCTTTGGGAAGAAAACCGCTGCCGAGTCCGACCAACCGTCCGTTCCAACGACGGCGATGGCGGGGGCGGGAGTGGGAGGGAGTGCCGCTGGGGTGGCGATGCCGAACTCTTCCACGGGCGAGGACTACGTGGGAGTTCCCGGAGGACGACCGCGTTAGCAGGATGTTGAACGAACCATTTCTTAGGAAGACTATTCATGGCTCGTGAACTCAATGTGATCAATAACAGTGGAAGCGGAGATGCGTGCACCTACATGTGGGCCTGCGCCATCTGTGATGAAACAGAACAATGTCAAAAGGATAAGGAAGGGCATAGCCGTTGGCTGGTGGCCAAGCGGATGGAGCGGATTGAGTACAAGGTACTCATCATGAGCAACAAGGGTGGTGTAGGGAAGAGTACCTGTACCACGAATATCGCGGTGAGTTTGGCTCTCAAGGGATGGCATGTCGGGATCTGCGATATGGACATCCATGGTCCCAATATTCCCAAGATGGTCGGGGCCGAAGGACAGAAGCTCAAGATCAGCACCTCTGGCGGGATTATTCCCTTCCAGGCGTATAATTTAAAGATTGCCTCCATGTCGTTTCTGTTGCAGAACTCAGATGATCCTATTATCTGGCGAGATGCCTATAAGTATGAATTCATCAATCAGCTCCTGGGCGGAGTCGATTGGCAAGATCTGAATTTTCTCCTGATCGATCTTCCTCCGGGGACCGGCAACGAATCAGTCACCACGATCGACTTGCTCGGCCAGGTCAGCGGCGCTGTCATTGTCACAACTCCTCAGGAAGTGGCGCTGCTCGATTCGCGCAAATCAGTGACGTTTTGTAAGGATAGTGAAGTGCCCATCATCGGCATCGTGGAAAACATGAGCGGGCTTGAGTGTCCACATTGCCATACGCATATCGATGTATTTAGAAAGGGCGGTGGGGAAGCTTCCGCGAGCGACATGGGGGTTCCGTTCCTAGGGCGAATTCCGCTCGATCCGGACGTGGTTACGCAATCGGATGCCGGAGAACCTTTTGCGCTTTTCAACTCTGATACCCCTACGGCGGAGGCCTACCACCAGATTGCCAATCAGGTCGAAGCGTTCTGTAAGAAAGGGGCATCGCTCCTGAAGGTGAGAAAGCCGACCGCCGGGCCAATGAGAGGAATCAGCCAGTGAAAGCCGCCGATGCCAGGAACGGATTGACCCAACTTCATGAGGCGCAACGGATTGTGTTGGATGCGACGCCGGTGTTGGGAGTTGAAAAAGTCTCGATTTTGGATGCCTTGGGTCGCGTGCTGGGTGAAAACATCGTTGCGGAGCGAGACAATCCTCCGTGGGACAATTCAGCCATGGATGGGTTTGCCGTGAGATGGGAGGATATCAAACAGGAGCATGCCATCCAGAAGCCGGTGACCCTCTCGATTATCGAAGATGTTCCCGCTGGGACGATGCCGACGAAAACGGTCGGCCCTGGTCAGGCGATTCGGATCATGACCGGCGCGCCGATGCCTCGAGGAGCGGATACGGTCCTCAAGGTCGAAGACACCGAACCCACACCGACGTCCGTACGCGTGTTGAAGCCTGAACCGAAGGGCGCCAATATCAGACCGCAAGGTGAGGACGTCAAAAAAGGCGACTGCATGATCGCACAGGGGACCAGAATTCGTCCCGGTGAGTCCGGGATGCTCGCGATTCTTGCCAAGTCTTTGGTGTTTGCTTATCAACGACCTCGGGTGGCGATTCTGTCGACCGGTGATGAATTGGCCGATTTGGATGAACGGTTCAGTGACGAGAAGATCATCAACTCGAATAGCTATGGGATCGCCGCAGCTGTGCAGGAAGCCGGAGGGGTTCCGCTCTTGCTCGGCATTGCCCGCGACACACCGGCCGCCCTCAAGGAAAAGATTTCGCAGGGGTTGAATGCCGATATCCTGGTCCTGTCCGGCGGAGTGTCGATGGGTGACTATGATTTCACCAAAGCGGTCTTCCGCGAGCTCGGGGCCGAGATGAATTTTTGGAAACTTGCGATCAGACCCGGGCAACCCTTGGCATTTGGTTTGATTCACGGCAAGCTAGCTTTCGGACTTCCCGGTAATCCCGTGTCCTCCATGGTGACGTTCGAGCAGCTTGTACGGCCGGCGTTGCAGAAGATGAGCGGCTGCCGGGCCTATGGACGACCGGTGCTGCAGGCCATCTTTCAGGAGACTTTTTCCAAACGGACGGATCGACGGCATTTCTTGCGAGGGATCCTGACACGAGAAGAGGGTGTCTTCAAAGTTCGGACGACCGGCGACCAGGGCTCCGGTATTCTGACCTCAATGGTCAAAGCCAACTGTCTCATCGATGTGTCGATTGAAATCGAGCGGCTGAATCCTGGTGACAAGGTCACGGTCCAACTCTTGAGCGGGGAAGCTTGGCCGACCACCACGGAGCGTCCACACTCCGGTGAACAACGCCTCTCCTGTTGTTAGAGAAACAAGGAGTCACTAGTCACTGGTCAATGGAGTAGAGAGTTTCTTCGTTGCGAATGACGAGTGACCGATGACCAATCACTATATGTCCATTCCGATCGTGTCTTTTATTGGTCGCTCGAATAGCGGAAAGACCACGTTAATTGAGCGTGTCATCCCCGAACTCGTGAAGGCCGGCTACCGCGTGGCGACCGTCAAGCATGCAGGCCACGGGTTCGATCTCGACACGGAGGGTAAGGATAGTTGGCGTCATAAGCGCGCCGGTGCCAGCAGTGTGATCGTCGTGTCGAAGGGAAGCCTGGCGCTTTTTGCTGATGTATCCGAACAGCTCAAGGTCGAAGAGGTCCGAGATCGTTTCTTGGATCGCTCGTATGATCTCATCATCGCAGAGGGATGGAAGAGTGAGGGCTATCCCAAGATCATCGTGGTGCGCGATCAGTTGGGCGAAATTTCCTATTCGTCCGATGGTCTTCTCGCGGTGGTATCCGACAAACCGATTAATCAGCCAGTACCTGTGCTGCATCTGGACGATATCGCCGGTGTAGCCGCGCTCTTGATTCGGCAGTTTCCGCTTCGGCGCCGGGAGCATGAGCTGGACGTCTAGGACCACGATTGCATTGGCCGTCATGGTTGGAGCGGTCGCTCTGGCGGGGATTGCGATTCCCTTGACCGATCACCCCGAGTTCTGTGCCGGATGCCACACCATTGCCCCTTCCTACAAGAGCTGGGCGAAGTCCTCCCATAAAGATGTCGGTTGTGTCGCGTGCCATGTGCGGCCCGGTCTTCATGGTTGGTTGATCGACAAGGTCTGGGCTGGTGCGAGAGATGTCGCTATCACCCTCGTGGGAGCTCCAACGGAGGCGCACAATCTGAAAGCGACGGTGGATTCTGGAGTCTGTCTGAGTTGTCATCGACACATCCTTCGGGTCTCGGAAATTGCCTCTCGTGATCTTCCGCTACCGGTCAAGGAGGTAGGGCTGGTCGTGAGTCATCGCCGACATATGGAGGCCTTCACGGTTCGTGGGCAGGGCGAAGGCTGTACGACCTGCCATGCCGGTGTCGTGCATGATGAACCGATCAAGGGCTACCCTATTGTGATTCCTCGTGGCCATGTGTCTGCCGACAGTAAGCCCTGGTATCCATCCCATCCTGAAGGATCGGCCCTTCGCACCAGAGCCCTCAACGACTGTTTTCGCTGCCATGATGGAAAGGCTCAGTATGGAGGCACGGTGTTGGACAGACAGTGTGAGACGTGCCATCTTCCCGACAAGATCGGCGGCGCCTTGTTGTTCAATTGACTGTACCCACGTGATGAGTTCAATGGTGAATCCTGTTTTGAAGGTCTCACAATTGACGAAGCGCTTCAGCGACTTTACGGCGGTGGATGGCGTGTCGTTCGAGATTCGTCCTGGAGAAATCCTTGGATTGTTGGGACCCAATGGAGCCGGCAAGACGACCACGATTCAGATGTTACTGGGATTGGTCACGCCGACATCGGGATCCATCGAAGTGTTCGGCCTGGATCTGTCGACGCACCGGGAGGAGATTCTGCAGCAAGTCAACTTTTCGTCCACCTACATCTCGATGCCGCAAGCGCTGACGGTCGAGGAAAATCTCTGGGTGGTGGCGAGGTTGTATGGACTCTCCGATATCGCGCAGCGGATCGACCGTGTGGTCAGAAAACTCGAGATGGAAGAGTTTCGACGGAAAGTGACCCGGAAGTTGTCATCCGGGCAGATGACCAGACTGGCGTTGGGCAAGGCCATTCTCACGGAGCCACGCATCCTCTTTCTTGACGAACCGACCGCGAGTTTAGACCCCGATGTGGCGTACAAGATCAGGGCTCTGTTAAAAGATGAGCAGCGATCGTCAGGCCTGAGCATTCTGTATACGTCTCATAATATGCGGGAGATGGAGGAAATGTCAGATCGTATTGTGTTTCTCCAGCGTGGACGGCTGGTGGCCGAGGGAACGGCGCAGGCGATCGTGGATCGGTTCGGGCAAACAGATCTCGAGGAGGTTTTTCTGAAGTTGGCACGGGAATCAACGGCTTCTTTGTCATCATGATGCATCCGCTTATCGAGTTCGTCCTGGGGTTTGTCATGGGGGGATTGGTCGTCAGCGCGGCCTGGGGATTGTTTTGGCTGGGGGTGAGTCTGATCGGCCGAGGCCGAGGGACCTGCGGGTGGCCGGTTGTTTTGAAAAGCACGGTCGCAGGAGTGGTTCCTCTCTCATTGGTGGGAGTGCTGCTCTGGTGGCTGAGGGGAACGGCGAGCATGACACTGGTGTTCGGAGCTGGTCTCATAGGTATGCCGACGGTGCTATTGGGGCTCTGGATGCGACGGATGCCTGATGGACGACGGGCAGGGACACATATGGTTGCGGGAGTGAGACAGTTGATGGCGGAGCTTCTCGGGACGCAGCAGGGATGCGGCGGCTGCCACCATGAGCACAAGCATGAGACTTGCGGATGAAACTTCATCGTGTCACGGCGCTGATCTTCAGGCATCTGTATCTCTATCGGAGAAGTTTGCCGCGGATCATGGAGATTTTCTACTGGCCGTTTCTCGATCTCGTGATTTGGGGATTCATCACGTTGTACCTTGCACGGTACCAACCACAGCTTCCCGGGTTCGTGACCTTCTTCTTGGGGGCGCTCATCCTCTGGGATATCCTGTTCCGTGCGCAGCAGGGGATCACGATCACATTTCTCGAAGAGCTCTGGGCGCGCAATCTCATGAATTTGTTTGCAAGCCCGCTGAAGCCGAGCGAATTTCTTGTGGCGACGATGGCGATGAGCATCATGAAAGTCACGGCGGTCTCGATCGTCATGGCGGTCTGCGCCCTTGTTTTTTATTCGTATAACGTACTGATGATCGGCTTGTGGCTCGGCCCCTTCGTCCTCAACCTTGTGGTGACCGGCTGGATTATCGGCGTGTTTACCACGTCGCTCATTATGCGATTTGGGCAGGAGGCAGAGGTCCTGGCCTGGAGCATGGTCTTTCTGTTTCAACCCATCTCCTGCGTCTTCTATCCGCTGGAGGTCTTGCCGGCCTGGCTTCAGGGGATCGCGTGGGTGAACCCGGCTGCACATATTTTCGAGGGGATGCGGGCTGTGCTCACGACGGGACAGGCCCCCCTCGGCGATCTGGCCTGGGCGGTTGGGCTCAACGGGGTGTTGGTGATTGGTGTGGTCGGTTGGTTTTACCGAACAATGGCCTACTGTAAAGATCAAGGGCTTCTGGTTCGAGTTGGGGAGTAAGGTTGTAATCGGCAAAGCGCTATGCTACTGTAGCTCTGACTCGTATCGCCCTGGGCCTCGCGATACTGAGTGACTATCAGAGAAGGCCCACAATGTCGATGTTGCCTTGTCCGGGAATCTTGTCGGAAGTCAGATCTATGTCGGTGGGTTGCCCTACTCGGCGACCGAGCAGCAATTGAGTGACTTATTCGCAGCGCATGGTGCAGTCGCCTCTGCGCGCATCATTACGGATAAGTTCACCGGGCAATCCCGGGGATTCGGCTTCGTGGAAATGTCGTCGGATGCCGAAGCTCAAGCTGCCATCACGGCACTCAACGGGTCAGAAATGGGTGGCCGGACTCTTACAGTCAATGAAGCACGTCCCCAGGAACCGCGGACCGGTGGTGGCGGTGGCGGGCGTGGTGGATTCGGTGGAGGCGGCGGTCGCAGTGGAGGCGGTGGAAAGCGTGATCGCTGGTAAGTAATCGGTTCCAGACATTGGACGGAGGGGCTGCCATA
>JAMXAU010000176.1 GCA_024281365.1 Nitrospira sp. | reverse complement strand
TCAAGGCTCCGTTGTAATTGAGCCGGATACGATTCTTCGGCTGGTACCCCAAGTCCCGCCGTCAGACTGTCTCCAAAAGCCACGATACGTGGTCTGGTATCCGGCGTGGAGGGAGATGCCCCTCCTGGTGTAAGGTGCCAGGACACGGTGACGATAGCAGACATGACCAGAACAAGAGTTCTTCGGAGTAGCATAACTTATCTCATCACTCGCACCTACATCTCAGACAGTATACTATTAGTCTGATTATCGTCTCCTCTGCAGAAATAGAGGGTTGGCATGATTTCAGTACAACAGGTGTCGATGGTCTTAGTTGCAGCCGGGCAGGCTGTCACGATTCTCGATCACATTAGTTTTATCATTCCAGCTCAGCAGTCGGTGGCTATTGTGGGACCGTCCGGGAGTGGGAAGTCGACGCTATTGGGGCTGATGGCCGGGCTCGACCAACCGACGTCCGGCACGATTACTCTGGATGGAACCGACATCACGACCATGACCGAGAGCCGAATGGCACAATTTCGGCGTGAAAAAATTGGGTATATTTTTCAATCGTTTCACCTGATCCCTACCCTCACGGCCGTTGAGAATGTCGCGGTACCCTTGGAATTGAACGGGGAGAAACGAGCCGTAGATCGGGCGGCAGAGTTGCTCTCCTCCGTCGGATTATCCGACCGCATGGGGCACTATCCGGTCCAGTTATCGGGAGGAGAACAACAACGTGTCGCAGTTGCACGGGCCTTTGCCTGTCGACCACCGATCCTCCTGGCCGATGAGCCGACGGGTAATCTTGATAGTGCCACCGGGGCACAGGTCATTGAATTGCTGCTGTCGCTGCACCGCGATCATGGTACGACCCTGGTCCTCGTGACCCACGATGTCGCACTTGCCACATCGATGCAACGGGTGCTGTCTCTTCGCGATGGACGTGTGGAGTCCGATACGTTACCGCCGTCTGGCGAGGCCACCGATAGGCCCGCTCACGACACGGTCAACAATAATCCAAGCTACACTGCCGAGCATCCAACCTCTGCGCTCTGCTCAAGATTCCGCTCATGACTCCCTTCACGTTCAACATGGCATGGCGCGAGACACGCTCGGCTTGGCGGCACTTTGTCTATTTCTTAGTCTGTATCGCCATTGGCGTCGGTGCGTTGACCGGAGTGTCGCTCTTCGGAGCGGAAGTGGAGAAGACCGTTAACAAGGAAGCGCGGGGCCTTCTGGGGGGCGACCTTGAGATTCGACTGTCTCGCCCCATCAGTCCTCAAGGGCAAGCGATTTTGGAGTCATTGAGTCCACGCGGGATATCGCTCACACATGTCAGTGAGTTGATTGCGATGGTGGCCCGGACCGACTCCTCCACAAGCGGACAGCCGACACAAATTGTGGAACTTAAGGCTGTGGGGCCAGCATATCCGCTCTATGGCGCGGTTCGCTTGGAACCCCAGGGCAACCTGGCGGAGCTTCTCGGCCAACAATCAGGCCGGTGTCAAGACCGAGCCACTTTTGGTGTGGTCGTCCAGGAGTCGCTCTTGATCAAGATGGGGCTCCGGATTGGAGACTGTCTCAAGATTGGTCAGGGACTCTTCGGGATTGTTGCGATGGTCAGAACTGAACCGGATCGTATGGCCAATGCCTTCAGTCTCGGCCCCCGAGTGTTGATGTCTCGAGAAGGTCTTCATGCAGCTGAGCTGGTCAAGGTGGGCAGTCGCATACGTGAGCGGTATCTGGTCAAGATCCCGTCCGATCTTTCCGCCGATCCGCTTTTGTATGAACTACGGGGGCGGCTGGAGTCGGATGCCGCCCGCGTGTCGGGCTATAAGGACGCCCAACCGCAACTGAAACAATTCTTGGATCAGCTGACCCGCTATCTCGGCCTGATTGGGCTGACCGCGTTGTTCATCGGCGGGTTAGGCGTAGCAACTTCCGTGCATGCCTTTGTCCGAGAAAAGCTGACGACCATTGCCGTCCTCAAGACGATCGGGGCTGATTCTCCGACGATCATCCGGACCTATGCCCTTCAGGCCATGATGCTCGGTCTCGCCGGTAGTCTGATCGGTCTGGCCATTGGAATCTTACTCCAGCAAGGGCTTCCATGGATGATTGCTGCCTTGATGGCCTCGGATCTCCTGGATCAACTGGGATTGGCCGAAGGGGGCATGAGCATTTCACTTGTGCCTTTGGTGAAGGGGTTGGCCTTAGGCCTGTTGTCCACACTGCTGTTCACCTTGTGGCCTCTGTTGACTATTCGTGAAGTGAAGCCGGCTCGAATTTTTCGACGTGAGATCGTCTCCATGGTTCCAACGACAAGTCAGAACACGCGCCGATGGTGGAACACCTGGCGAGAGGTTGATCGAGGGAAAGCCATCACGTCGATCGGGATCGGGCTTGGCCTGGCGCTCTTGTCAATGTGGCAAGCTGGTTCATGGAGAGTGGGAGCGATTTTCATCGCAGCCTTGACTGGCGCTGTATTGCTATTGGGGCTTGCAGCCCGCGTCCTGCTCCGTGCCCTCACGAGATGGCCCAGGCCAGACCTGCTCATTTTTCGCCAAGCGCTGGGGAATGTGCTGAGACCCGGAAGCCAAGCGGTCAGCATCACCATTGCCATCGGGATCGGAGTGATGGTCGTCACGACCGTGTCACTGGTCGAACGGTCACTCCTCGCGCAGGTCGGCGAGAACCGGCCCACCGATGCGCCCACATTTTTTTTCATCGATATTCAGCCCGATCAGACCGAAGAGTTTCTTCGTCTGATGCATCAACAGACCAACGACCCGGCTCCTCGCTTGACACCACTGGTTCGATCACGGCTCGCCTCAATCAAGGGCCAACCCATCAAGCTCGAAGCGTTATCCGAGGCTGAAGAACAGAAAGAAAAGTCTGAGGCCAAAAAGGAACAGCGAAAAAAATGGTACCTCACCCGCGAGTATGTCCTGACCTTCCTGCAGGAGCTGCCAAAAGATAACCAGGTTGTCGCGGGCGAGTGGTGGAAACCTGGCCAGAGCTTCACCAAGCCGCTGATTTCAATCGAGGAAGAGGCCGCCGCACAACTCGGTCTCATGGTCGGAGATACGATGGAGGTGGATATCCAAGGGGTCCCTGTGACGGGAGAGGTCGGGAGCATCCGCAAGGTGGAGTGGGGAAACTTCTCGACGAATTTCTACATGATCTTTTCCCCTGGATCCCTTGATGGAGCCCCGCATACCTATGTGGCTACAGTCCATGTATCACCCTCACAAGAGGTCGCCCTACAGCAGGCGGTAGTCACGACCTTTCCGAACGTGACCGCAATTAACATGGGCGACATGCTCGACAGTTTCGCGCGGGTGCTCGACCGACTCGCTTTAGCCATTCGCGCAGTGGCCCTGTTCTGTGTCCTGTCCGGTTGCTTCGTAATGGCGGCAGCATTGGCGGCGACTCGCTATCGACGCTTGTATGAATCGGTCATTCTCAAAGCCTTGGGAGCGACCAGAACGGTGATTGCCCAGTCGTTTGCCGTTGAGTATGCTCTACTGGGTGTATTGGGTGGGCTATTGGGGACGGTACTGGCGAGTGTCCTCTCCTGGGCGGTCCTTGAGACGGTGTTCGATCTTTCCTGGAGCCTTCAACCAGGCGTTCTGGCATCGGGCTGTGCCGCGACCGTCATGCTGACCGTGCTGGTCGGATTTTTCAGTACCTACAGAATTCTAGGACAACCTCCGCTGGCCGTCCTGCGCCATGAGTGATAGCAGGTAACAAACCACTGGTCACATATCCACTCTACGTGAATCGACACCTCCTCGTCTGTATGTGCGCCCCGCCGAAGA
>JAMXAU010000175.1 GCA_024281365.1 Nitrospira sp. | reverse complement strand
CCCGCTCCGATCTTGTTCACATTATCCAGAACCGCCGTACAGGCGCGCCTGCCGCTCTTCGGCGACACCAAGGCAGATCCGACCAATTCGGCACGGACGAATTTCCGCCGCTCACTCAGTGCGGTGGCATGGCCCGACACTTTTCCTTCTCCTCGCCTCATCGTTCTAAGTATAATCGATAGGACGAGAATGTAAACCCCCTGCAATTGGCCCTATGGAGGCGGCTTTGGACGGTAGTACCGGCGATCCTTGAGCACCGGTGGGAGGTGGGTTTGCTCTGTTCGTGCATGTGGGTCGTCATGAACATAGCGGTAGTCGGTTCCATACCCCAAGTTCTTCATGACAGACGTCACGGCATTCCGGAGATGGAGCGGAACTCCCAGATTTCCATGGGCTTGTGCATCCTTGCGCGCTTCCAGGAGACCGATATAGGACGCGTTGTCCTTCGGCCGTGAGGCAAGGTACGTCGTCCCATGGGCCAGATTGATCTGGGCCTCCGGAAGCCCGACGAGTTGGACGGCCTGTGCCACCGAGACGGCCACGACAAGAGCGAGCGGGTCGGCATTGCCGACATCTTCTGATGCAAAGATCACCATCCGGCGGGCGATGAACGTCGGATCCTCACCAGCTTCCAACATCCGCGCCAACCAATAGAGCGCCCCATCCGCATCGGAATCACGCAGACTTTTAATGTAGGCCGAGATCGTATTGTAGTGCTCTTCACCGGTCTTGTCATACCGCAGGGCCTTCGCATTCAACGCAGCTTCCAACATCGCTACATCGATCGCGCGTGTGCCATCAGACGCTCTGGGCGCCTGCCTCACGACAAACTCCAATGCCGTCAACATGGCCCTCGCATCGCCATTGCCACACGCGACCAAGCGCTGACGGGCTTGTGGTGACACACAGGCCTTCAGTTGTCCCAGACCGACCTCTGAATCGTTCAATGCCCGATCCAGGATCCGCCCGAGGGCTTCATCACTCAGGGATTTCAGCACCACTAAAATCGAGCGTGATAATAGCGGACTGATGACTTCGAACGAGGGATTTTCCGTGGTTGCGCCGACCAGGATGATGGTACCTCGCTCGACGTGGGGAAGAAAGGCATCTTGTTGCGCTTTGTTGAACCGGTGAATTTCATCCACAAACAGGATGGTCCGTTGACCGTTGATCAACCGGCGTTGCTCGGCCGCCTTGATGATCATGCGCAACTCGGGCACCCCGCCGGTGACGGCCGAAAAGGATACAAACTGGGCCTTCGTATACCTGGCAATCAGATGAGCGAGTGTCGTCTTTCCCGATCCCGGTGGCCCCCAGAAGATGACGGAAGAGAGCTGATCGGCTTCAATGGCCCGTCGTAGCGGTCGATCTGTTGCGGTGATGTCGTCTTGCCCCACGAAATCCTCGAACACACGGGGACGCATCCGTTCTGCAAGCGGAGCGTCAACGACCTGTTCATGGTGCACCGTGAATAGATCTGGGGCCTGATCACGAGAACGTGTCATCTCACTCCTCACAACTTTTCGAGAATTGTATACGCCGGGCCACCTGAGCGCAAATGACCTCTTGACCATGCCGACAGCCGATGGTACGACGGTTGACCAGGACGGACTATCTCATGCTCGCTCAGGTCAATAATATCTCCCTCGCCTTCAACGATCTGGGGACCGGACTTCCCCTTGTCTTTCTTCATGCGTTTCCACTCAATCGCACCATGTGGGCGGATCAAGAAAAAGCCCTTTCAACACAGTTTCGCGTGATTACGATCGACCTGCGCGGACACGGGGAATCCGATGCGCCGCTTTGGCACTATTCTCTCGATCAAGCAGCCGATGACGTCTGCGGCCTGATGGATCATCTCTCGATCCGGCAACCCATCCTTGTCGGCCTGTCGATGGGAGGCTATATCGCCTTGGCCTTCTATCGAACGTATGCCGAGCGTGTCAAAGGATTAGTATTGGCCGATACGAGGGCCCAGGCCGATGCAGAGGATGGAAAACGGGCACGGTTTGAGATGGCTCAGCTTGCGTACACACAAGGGGCGGGTGCGATCGCCGAGATCATGATTCCCAAGTTACTGAGCCCTGCCACGATTGAGACGAGGCCGGAGCTGGTTCAACGGGTGCGCACAATGATCGAAGGCAATCAAATCAGTGGCATTGCCGGAGATCTGATGGCGCTGGCGGAGCGGCCTGATTCGCAGCCTCTCTTAACGCAGATTTCATGTCCTGTTCAGATTATCGTCGGCGAGCTGGATCTGCCGACGCCACCTGCCGACGCCCGGCTCATGGCGGAGAGGATTCCCAATGCCCGCCTGGCCGTCATTCCAGGAGCAGGCCATCTCTCGAACCTGGAACAGCCGGAGCTGTTCAATGAAGCAATCCGTTCCTTTGGCTCGAATCTAACAAGATAACCGTGAGCTGCCAGGGGAATCACCGTGATCTCACTCTGGGTCGCCGACGCTGCCCCGCCGAATCAATTTCAAAAATTCCTCACGCGTCTGCGATTGACTGCGGAACGCTCCCAACATCGAGCTGGTGACGGCGACGGTGTTTTGTTTTTCCACTCCCCGCATCATCATGCAAAGATGTCGGGCTTCGATCACAACGCCGACACCATGGGCATTCAGCTTTGTGCTCAATGTTTCAGCGATCTGCACGGTCAACCGTTCTTGAACTTGCAGACGCCTGGCGAACATGTCGACGATCCGCGGAATCTTGCTGAGACCGACCACTTTTTTGTTGGGCAAGTAGCCGACATGGACTCGACCAAAAAACGGCAGCAAGTGATGTTCGCACATGCTGAAAAAGTCGATGTCTTTGACGATGACCATTTCGTCATATTCGATCGGGAAAAGCGCACCGTTCAGGAGATGATCGATATCGCGCTGATACCCTTGCGTCATAAAAGCCAGGGCTTTGGCCACTCGCTCAGGGGTCTTGAGCAGCCCATTCCGACTGGGCTTTTCACCGAGGGCGAGGAGCATCTCCGTCACCAGCGATTGGAGGACCGGTAAGTCCGGAGCCCGCCCACTTCCGTTTGTGTCTTCCACCGATGTCGGTCGTTTCTCTCGTTTTGGTGACTTTCTCACGATGTTCCCTTTCGCCTTAACGGGCGCCCGTATATTCAAAATAGTTGTCTCTGGTCTCAATGACCCCGACTTTGTCCAGACGACCGGCAGGCAGCAGCGGGTTGAGGATGTCCCAGATCACTGCGACAAGATTCTCTCCCGTGGTGGTCAAGGCAGAGAACGCCGGGTCACTGTTCAGATCCTGATGATCAAAGCGTTCGATGACCGTGTCGGTAACGAGGCGGTCAAGGGAATCGAGGTTGGTCGAACTCTCTGCCGTTCCGGCACGAATCGTCACCAGGACCACATAGTTATGCCCGTGACCGTTCGCATTGTTACATTTGCCGAAGGCAGCCCAGTTTTCTTCAGGGGAGAGGAGATCCGTGTGCAGCCGATGGGCGGCGCAAAAGCGATAGCGTCTGGTCACAAATATCTGTGACATTCAATCCGGTCACTCGTCGTGTGGGTGAAAAAGCTAAGACTGCCCGATGTTCGAGCAGTCTTAGACAGGAGAGTCCATGATCGGCATTCCTGCGGTCATCCCGTAGCCAGGCTTACGCGCTAAAGGAACTGCCGCAGCCGCACGTCGTTTTGGCCTGGGGGTTCTTGATCGAAAATCCCGAGCCCTGCACACTGTCGACGTAGTCCACTTCCGCGCCCTGCAGCAACGGAGCACTCTGTGAATCCATGATGAGTTTCACCTCACCCTTTTCGATGATGGTATCATCCTCGGCCATCTTGGATTC
>JAMXAU010000174.1 GCA_024281365.1 Nitrospira sp. | reverse complement strand
TGGGAAGCATTGTCTGCCGGGTTGACCACGATGATCGGGGGAGGAACTGGTCCTTCAAGCGGAACCAGTGCGACGACCTGTACACCTGGTCCCTGGAACATCCATCGGATGTTGGAAGCGTCGGAAGGCATTCCCATCAATCTTGGATTCTTGGGGAAGGGCAATGCATCACGACCTGAAGGGTTGAATGAGCAGATTGAAGCCGGCGCCATCGGGTTGAAGCTGCATGAAGATTGGGGCACCACCCCAAAGGCTATCGATACCTGCTTGAGCGTGGCTGATCGGTATGATGTGCAGGTGGCTATCCACACCGATACGCTCAATGAAGCCGGGTATATCGAGGATACGATCAAGGCGATCAAGGGAAGAACCATCCATAGCTTCCATACGGAAGGCGCAGGCGGTGGTCACGCACCGGACATCATCAAGATTTGCGGTGAGCCGAACGTGTTGCCGTCTTCAACCAATCCCACGATGCCGTTTACGGTCAATACGATGGACGAGCATCTGGACATGTTGATCGTGTGTCACAATTTGAACCCACGGATTCCTGAAGACGTCGCGTTTGCGGAGTCCCGTATCCGACGTGAAACCATCGCCGCGGAAGATATCCTGCATGACTTGGGTGCGATCAGCATCATGTCGTCGGACTCGCAGGCTATGGGTCGAATCGGCGAAGTCATCACCAGGACCTGGCAAACGGCGCATAAAATGAAGGCCCAGCGGGGGCATCTCACGCCGGTTGGCGGGAAGGATTCCGGCCAGAACGATAACTTCCGAGCGAAGCGCTATGTGGCCAAGTACACGATTAATCCGGCCATCACGCATGGCATCGCCCATGAAGTCGGCTCGATCGAGGTCGGAAAGATCGCCGACCTCGTCGTCTGGAAGCCGGAGTTCTTCGGAGTAAAACCCGAGATGGTCTTGAAAAACGGATTTATCGCACAGGCCCAGATGGGTGATCCGAATGCATCGATCCCCACTCCTGAACCGACCATCAGCCGACCGATGTTCGGTGCGTTTGGCCGTGCATTGACGAGCACGAGTTTTACCTTCATCTCGCAGGCGGCTATGGACCATGAAATTCCAAAGCGGCTTGGTCTGCAGCGGCGGGTGGCGGCAGTCAAGAACTGCCGGAATATCGGGAAGCGCGACCTTAAGCTGAATGATGCGCTTCCAAAAGTAGAAGTTCATCCGGAGACCTACATTGTGACAGCGGACGGTGTGCCGCTCACCTGTGAGCCGGCCATTGTGTTGCCGTTGGCACAGCGGTATCAACTGTTCTAACCGACAAGACAGCCGGCTCGACTATCAATCTGGAGTCACGGTAGTCGGCCGGCTGTTATTGTTTTTCGCTTGTGTACCATGAATACCCCTGCATTGCTTGAAGGGTTACGGTTCGTCGATACGTTTTTCCCCTCCGGAGGCTACGCCTTTTCCTCAGGGTTGGAAGCAGCAGTACAGGGCGGAGCCGTCAAAACGTCCGATCAGCTGACCAAATACGTTGAAGATTTACTGCGTGGAGGGATGAGCCGCCGGGAAGTGCTTGCCGTCAAGCAGGCAAATCGTGCGGCTTCGGAGGGATCGCTGGAGAATGCGGTCCATATTGATCGAGTGCTCGAGGCGACCAAGCTTGGCCGTGAATCGCGCATGGCCAGTCGCCAGATGGGGCGACAAGTGATCAGGGTTGCGGCGGATCAGATTCGAGCCAAGTCGATCCTGAATGAATATCGTGATGAAGTGGAAGCTGATCGTGCTCCAGGACATCTCGCGGTGACGTTCGGACTGACTATGGGTAGTTGCGGCTGGAGTCCAGAGGAAACTGCTGGCGCCTTCTTGTATCAAACAGCTGTGGGGTTCATCTCCTCGGCGATGCGGCTGAGTCCCATCGGTCAACATGAGGGGCAGCGTATTCTTGGCGAATGGCTCCCATTGATTGAACGGATCAGTCGAGAGATTGATCTCGATACGGCAATGAGCTCGTGGTCACCGATCCAAGATATTTATGCGATGCGTCATGGGTCTCTGGAGTGGAGACTGTTTCGGTCGTAAGGATATAAGGGTAAAAAAGCAGATAGCTTGATAGTCTATAGCGTATAGGGGGAAGAGGGAGAACGGGCTCGTGGCTATCAGCCATTGACCGTTCGCTCTTCGTATTATTATGCATGATCTTAATCGTGAACATAACCACAATTGGACTCCGACTCAGGCCAGGAAACAGGGCATTCCGGTCATCGGTATCGGAGGCCCCGTCGGATCGGGGAAAACCGCGCTGGTGGAAGCCCTGTGTCAACGGCTGCGCGATCGCTTCAGCCTCGCGGCCGTGACCAACGATATTTTTACGAAAATCGACGCCGAAATCCTGACCAAGCGTGCCGCGCTTCCGGTCGATCGGATTCTTGGCGTGGAAACCGGGGGCTGTCCCCATACGGCGATCCGTGAGGACGCGTCTCATAACCAGGAAGCCATTGATGATCTGCTGCGTCGGCATCCGGACGTGGAGTTGATCTTCTTGGAAAGCGGCGGGGATAATCTCGCGGCCACGTTCAGCCCGGAACTGGTGGATTATGTCATCTATGTGATTGATGTGTCGGGCGGTGACAAGATTCCACGGAAGGGTGGACCGGGGATCACGCGATCTGATTTCCTCGTCATCAACAAGATGGATTTGGCTCCGCATGTGCGCGCCGATCTCTCGGTCATGGATCGAGATACCCGCAAGATGCGTGGTGAACTTCCCTTTGCCTTCACCAATATCCTGTCCGGGGAAGGAATGGATGCGGTCGTGGCGTGGGTTGAACAGCGCATCCCGCAACGAGTCAAGCGTTCATGACCACGCCGACGCGACAGGGACAACGGAAGAGGACGGTTCGGAAAACAGGCACGTCTCAACCAAGAACATCGTCCCGGGCAAGCACATCCGCTAGGACGAAAAAATCTCCTGGACGGTTCGCGACAGAGTTGGTCGGGCGGGCCGGCGAGCTGAAGCTGAACTATACGAAGCTCGATCATCGCACGGTGATCTCTCATTCGTATTTCACGACGCCCTGGAAACTGCTGCCTCCCATCTATCTCGATGATACGGGAGCGGCCTACACGTTGCTGGTCAATCCATCCGGCGGTCTGGTCGGGGGAGACCATCTCTCCATCGATATGACAATAGAGCAGGGTGCGCATGTCCTGATTTCCGCGCCCTCTGCCAACCGGGTGTATCGAACGGAAGGCCCGGTCTCTGATCAGCATGTCGTCATCGCGGTCGAGCCCGACGCAATTCTCGAATGGTTTCCAGAACATACGATTCCCTTTGCCGGATCTCGGTTTCGGCAGAGCCTCCGGGCCACGGTTGGGCCTGGCGCGACCCTCTTCTTGTGGGATGCGCTTGCCTCAGGCCGCATTGCCAGGGGAGAACGGTGGGCCTTTACCGATCTGGAAAACGAAATCCTAATCACGACAGCCAACGGGAATTCGCTGCTCGAGCGATATGTCCTTGATCCGGCCACGGACTTAGGGACGATCGGTCTGGCCGAAGAATGGGATTATGTGGCCTCGTTCTATGTGGTGAACGACGCGCTGGCCCCGGAGGTCTGGACCGGATTGGAATCGACCATTGCGGCGCTCTTGGATACTAAGCCCGGAGCCGTATTAGGCGGCGTATCAACCCCACCGGTACCAGGCCTCGCCGTCAAGCTATTGGCCAGAACCGCGCCGGATCTCTTGGCGATGATGGAAGCCCTCTGGGCTGCTGCTCGCGAAGCTGTGTTGAAACTCCCGCCGGTATCGTTGCGAAAGTACTAACCAGAGATACAAGCCTGCAGCGTCATTCAGGTCAAGGTTGAGACTGAGGTTACGAAAATCTGAACTTTCTTAACCTTGCCCTTTG
>JAMXAU010000173.1 GCA_024281365.1 Nitrospira sp. | reverse complement strand
ATTGATCGTCTCGCCGATACAACCCTGCAGGGTCATATCCAGCTTGAACCGAACGCCGTGCACCTCTGGGGGATTGAACTTGAGGGGTCGTCATGGTGCATTACGCGATGTTCGGAGTGGCTGGATGAAGCAGAGCGTCAGCGCGCAACCCGCCTTGTTCGAGAAGATACCAGGCGGCAATACGTACTGGCTCACGGAGGCCTCAGAGCCATACTGAGCCGATACCTTGAAGTCAGCCCCGATGAAGTCTCACTGGGACATACAGAGGCAGGCAAGCCCTTTGTGGCGAGAGATGTACGGAGACATTCCGCAATTACCTTTAATTTATCCCATGCCCATAACCGGGCGCTCATTGCCGTCTCGAAGTCCCAGGAGGTCGGCGTCGATCTTGAATTGGTTCGTTCCAACGTCGAGGTTGTGAACCTATCCGAACGCTACTTTGCCCCCTCCGAACATACCGTGATTACGCACACAACCGAAGCGCAGCGTGCCATGATATTTTTCCGCTATTGGGTCGTGAAAGAAGCGGTGCTGAAGGCGGAAGGTATCGGGCTCCGTGGACTGTCCGACTGCGAGGTTGTCCTCGGCCAACCTGAACTCAACAGGGATGTTCGAGTCCGCTTGGGTTCACGGTTCACAGCCCCGATTCACGTATGTCTTCTCTCTTGCGGGGAAGGATGGGAAGCCGCGGTAGCTGCACAGAACCTAGACGTCATGAAGCAGGGCGGATAGCAACCGGAGCCGTCGCTCCCTTTGTCTTGCCTCAATCACATTGAGCGGCGGCAGGTGGGCGAATGTCCAACGCATTCCCTGAGCCACACCGTGATCTGATCAAGCAACGCAGCAACTGCTCGATTGGCCGCGACCACGCCACCATAGGCGTTTTCGCTCGGTGCAGGTTCAACGGCTTCAAAGCGCTGCATCCCCACAATCGTCGCCTGTTTGAGATCCACCAACTGAGCACGGGCTGTCACTCTGACTCGGCTAGGCTGCTGAAAAAATTCCTGCTGCAAGGCAAACCCATAGACATCGAGTCGATAATCACCCGACACCAAGCTTGGCAACAAAACGACATCGCGCCAGACACCGCTCTGACTCAAGCTCTGAGCCAACAAGGGGGCAACCATGTTCGCCGGCGCGTCGGCCCATTGATTCGCTGAAAAATACTCCAACTCGTAGGGCCGCTTGAGGTAGACCATTCGAGGGGTTTCAAATCCAGGTTCGGCTTGAGGAGGACTCAACTGAACGACAGGGCTATTTNTCCAGCCAATTGAACACCTCGCCGATACAATCCTGCAGGATCATATCCAGCTTGAACCGAACGCCGTGCACCTCTGGGGGATCGAGCTGGAGGGGTCAGCACGCTGCCTTGAGCACTGTACGGAATGGCTGGATGAAGCAGAGCGTCAGCGTGCAACCCGGTTGATTCGTGAGCAAGACCGGCAGCACTACGTACTGGCTCACGGAGGCCTCAGAGCCGTACTGAGCCGATACCTTGAAGTCAGCCCCGATGAGGTCTCACTGGGACGTACAGAGGCAGGCAAGCCCTTTGTGGCGAGAGATGTACGGGGACATTCCGCAATTACCTTTAATTTATCCCATGCCCATAACCGGGCGCTCATTGCAGTCTCGAAGGCCCAGGAGGTCGGCGTCGATCTTGAATTGGTTCGTTCCAACGTCGAGGTTGTGAAACTATCCGCACGCTACTTTGCCCCCTCCGAACATACCGTGATTACGCAAGCAACCGAATCGCAGCGTGCCATGATATTTTTCCGCTATTGGGTCGTGAAAGAAGCGGTGCTGAAGGCGCAAGGCATCGGTCTCCGTGGACTGTCTGACTGCGAGGTCGTCCTTGGCCAACATGAACTCAACAGGGATGTTCAGGTACGCTTGGGTTCTCAGTTCACAGCACCACTTCGCGTTCGTCTTCTCTCTTGCGGGGAAGGATGGGAAGCCGCAGTAGCCGTGCAGGACTTTGACGTCGTGAGGCAAGGGAGTTAGCACCGCCGGACCTGTCGATGGCGATTGGCTGCCCGGTACTGATTCAGGAATGAGGGAAAATGGGAGCTAGGGTGCAGTCCTTCCTCAGCTCGAATGTGGGAAAGCCCATGAAATCAATCCAACCCTGACCCCCTGCTTTCCAAGGTGTCTTCTCATACTGACCCGTCGGTCTTTATCAACGTGAGAACGTCAAGGCATAGGCGAGGACGTCGCGTATGGCCTCGTCAGAGAGTTTGGATTTCCAGGCATCCATAGCGGTATTCGGGCGCCCCTCATGGATGCTCTTCAACAGACGGGAGTCCGGCTTCGCGAGCACGTCACTCGATGTCAGATCTGCCACGGAAGGATCAAACTGCGTCGCTCCATCTCCCCCACCCTTGCGGACCATGGCAGGCTAGACAATACTTCTCGTAGAGTTTCTTGCCTCGAGCTATATTTCGTTCATTGGCAGCAAGGCTGTTTGTGAAAGCCATAAACCAACAGACTGTCGTCAGCACGCACAAGATAGAGAGGTTGGTGCTCTTCATGACGTCAATCACCCCATCAACGACGGCATTCTGGTGAATGCTGCACGCATTGCCGAAGCCACGAGCCGATTTGATCGAGCAACACGGCAACCGCTCGATTGGCCGCGACCACGCCACCATAAGCGTTCTCGCTCGGCGCAGGTTCAATGGTTTCAAAGCGCTGCATCCCCACAATCGTCGCCCGTTTGAGGTCCACTAACTGAGCACGGGCCGTCACTCTGACGCGGCTAGGCTGCTGAAAAAATTCCTGCTGCAGGGCAAATCCATAGACATCGAGCCGATAATCACCCGACACCAAGCTTGGCAACAAAACGACATCACGCCAGATGCCGCTCTGACTCAAGCTCTGAGCCAACAAGGGGGCAACCATGTTCGCCGGCGTGTCGGCCCATTGATTCGCAGCAAAATACTCCAACTCGTAGGGTCGCTTGAGGTAGACCATTCGAGGGGTTTCAAATCCAGGTTCGGCTTGAGGAGGACTCAACTGAACGACAGGGCTATTCCCATCGGCAGCGTGCACCTCCCTCTGTGCTCCCTCAAGACTCAATTGATAGGTGTGAGCCGCTTCAGATCCGCCGCGGAATGAAATGCAGCCGCTCGTGACCAGTGCCAATAACACACAGCTCGCGTGGGCTATCCGATAAGAAATCATACCCCCTTCACAACTGTTTGTTCTCTAACCGGCTCATTCTCCAGGCCCCCGCGATGGGGTCTTTCGTCCAAACACCAGTGAGCTTGGCTCTCGTTCTAACTCCCGCGCCACGCGCGTCAATGTACTGGTGAGCTGCCTTAGCTCCGTCACCAATTGCCCAGCTTCCGGGAGAGTCCGTTTGGTAAACTGCTGCAACTCTGGGCGGGCTTCATTGACAACGGTCCCCATGGCTTTCGTGGTCTTCGCAAGCTCCTCGGTCACCACATCCATGGCGCTCACGCTCTTGTCGATCCCCGCGAGCAAGGGAGGAACCTGGGCATTCAGCGAAGTCGTCAACTTGGACAAATTCTCAGCGCTCCTGGCTGCCCCGTTTAAGCTTTGCTCAATCTGGCCCTTGTGGCTGGCAACGGCCTGAGCCACATCCGCGAGATCCTTGATGGTCTTCGTGAGCATGGTACGATTATCTTCATCCAGTACCTTCGCCACCCCTTTGGCCGCCAGATCGAGATCAGCCAACAGCTGGGCCAACCCCTCCTCAGAGAGTAGACGAGAGGCCGTCTTATCCAACCTGGAAAATAAAGAGGGACCCGTCTTGATGACCGGATAGGTCTGTCCCACTTGGGCCTGTAACACAGGAGCCTCGCGGCTCCCACCAGTCAAATTGATCGTGGCAAGGCCGGTCAACCCCTGGGTTTCAAGCACGGCAATGGTATCGGTCTTCACCGGCGTTCCCCGCACAATGTCCAACGTCAACAGGACTTCCTCAGGATTATCAGGCCGCAAGGCAATAGCCTTTACCCGGCCCACATCGACTCCGCGATACTTCACGCTGGAATCGACACTGAGCCCTGCCACTGATTCCGTCATGTAGGCCTCGTATCGATCGTACGAACCACGGTAATCGCTCTTCCCCAGCCAGAGAATACCGGAGAGAATCGCCGCGCTAAGCAACGCCACGAACGAACCGACGACGATGTAGTTGACCTTTGGTTCCATCTGTTCTGTGTTCCGTCGCTCGTCATTCACGAGCGCCCGAGTGCGCTGTGTTGAGTTGACAGTACACCGCCTAGGTAGCACTCACAATGAAAACTTTATAAACAATGCATCACGCATCACGTCTTTGGCCGTTCCGTGCCACCTGTTCGCGTGCAGAGCGCCCCGGGGACCATGGAAGTAATCTCGGACGATCGGGTCATCGACCCGAGACAGTTCTTGCATAGTGCCGATCCCCAGTACCGTTCCACGGCCGAGTATCGCCACACGAGTGGCGATCCCCAGCAGGGAGTCGAGATCATGTGTCACCATGACCACAGTCAACCCCAGGAGGCGCTTCAGTGAGAGCACGAGCTCATCAAATGCTGTCGCCACGATCGGGTAAGCCCGGCCGTCGGCTCATCAAGAAACAACAGCTCTGGATCCATGACGATCGCGCGTGCGAGAGCAGCTCGTCTGCGCATCCCGCCGCTGAGTTCGTTGGGATACTTCACGGCGCTGTCCGGCGGTAACTCCACCATCGCGATCTTAGCTGCGACGATCTCGCGGATCAGACCGGCACTCAGTGTCGTATGCTCTCGCAACGGCACCGCGACATTTTCAGCCAGCGTGAGGGAACTGAACAGGCCGCCCTGCTGGAACATGACTCCGAATCGGCGATGAACGGGTGGCCATTGCCCATCTCCAGTGTTCGGCTATCGAGTCCGAACAACCGTATCGTTCCGGATGAAGGGGTAACCAGGCCGATAATTTCGCGCAGTAATGTCGTCTTCCCACAGCCATTGCCTCCGGCAATCGCAAAGATTTCTCCTTGCCTGATGGAGAGACTGATATCCTCATGGACAACGGCCTGTCCGAACTTTGTCGCGACATGACTGACTTCAATCACCGGTGTCTCAATATCCGTGGCAGACGGCTTCATGAGCGCTTCCCTATCCCATCCTGAAAGAGGTCACTGTTACATGCACAAACCGATTGTTACCGAGCCGCGACGTCATCCTCAACATTCAGAGACATCGCACTAGAGATCCCACCAATTCAGCAGGATACTACAGATCGCATCAAACACAATGACGAGAAAAATCCCCTGTACGACACTGATCGTCGTGTGACGACCAACATCATCGACTCCGCCTCTGATCTGAAATCCTTGATAGCAGCCCACCAAGGCGATGAGTGCCGCAAAAAACGGGGCCTTCCCTAGCCCGATCAAGAAGTGTCGCACCGGAACGGCTTCCTCAAACCGAGCGACAAACTCGACGAAACTCACGTTGAGCTCCCCCAAGGCAATGAGCATCCCACCGAACACACCCACGACATCCGCATACACCGTCAAGAGAGGAAGGGCGATCACCAAGGCCAGCGCTCTTGGCAAGACAAGAAGATTCATAGGCGAGATGCCCAATGTCCGCACCGCGTCCAATTCTTCCGTGACCTTCATGGTGCCGATCTCAGCTGCATAGGCTGATCCCGATCGGCCGGCAATCAAGATGGCCACGATCAACGGTGCGATTTCTCGTAGCAACGAGATGCCGACCAGGTCCACGATAAAAATGTTCGTGCCGAACTTTCTGAGCTGCTCTGCTCCTTGATAGGCGATGACGATGCCCACCAGAAACGTGAGGAGCCCGGTGATCGGTAACGCTCGTACACCGTCTAGTTCGACGAAACGCAGGAGGGCCCGCCAC
>JAMXAU010000004.1 GCA_024281365.1 Nitrospira sp. | reverse complement strand
GAGATCAAAGCAGAAGGCACCGCCAGACAGATCTCCCGCACCGTCCAAGAGGTCCAGTTTAGTGGACCCGTCATCTACGCCTCCTTCTTCCACGATGAATTGTTGGCTATCCGGCGTGAACATCCTAAAGCGCAGACCATGGCCCTCATCGAAGCAGTGCCCATCAATCGAACGGCCTTCGCAACAGACGCGCAGGCCACCCATGTCGGCGTGGCATTCGAAACCCTCACACCGTCATTTCTCAAGGCCCTTCACGACCGCGCACTTCGAGTCTTCGTCTACACCGTCAACGACCCGGCTGACATTCAAACAGCCAAGGCCATGGGCGTCGACGGCATCATTTCTGACTATCCGGAGCGCTTGCTCTGAATTCATGACCTGCGATGCTTGAAAGGACCCGTAGAGAGCTTTCCCAGGCTGAGCTTGGTTCCCCCAACGGGCCATGCACTTTATTCCATTGTGACAAGGAAGTGATGATGGGCTGCGTTCTATTACCAGCTTTTCCGGTCACCCTTGTTGACAGACCCCCTCATGGGCAGTAGCCTATCCCCATGTCATACCCCGAACCGAACTTGTGAATGGAAAGGAAACCCACGATGATCTCTCGATGGAACGCATTGTGTCTGTGCCTGTGCCTCGTCGCAGCAGGCTGCGCCGGCAACCGTGCTGAAATCAAGGAAGACCGCCTGACCGTCGGTAAGGTGCAAGGAGAAATCAAAGTCGGCATGTCCGCCGCCCAGGTGGCCGAACTCCTGGGAAGCCCCAATATTGTGACCACCGACGACAAACGCCGCGAGGTCTGGATCTATGACAAGGTGTCGACCGATCGCGTGGATACGTCCAGCTCATCCTTCGCGGGTATTATCATTCTCGGTGCAGCATCCCGCGACAGTTCCAGCTCACAGCGCCAACGGACGCTCACGATCATCATCAAGTATGACGAAGAGAAGAAGGTCCGCGACTTTGCGTACAACGCTACGCAGTTCTAACAGGAACAACGGTTCCGAAGTTCGGAGAGCGCTTCTGGCCGTGGCGTGCCTTGCCATAGCGAGCCCGTTCATCGGATGTGTCGCGCACACACAGCCTGATGAATTATTTCAGCTGAGGCCGGAGAGCGCCGCCAATCGTGCCATGCAAACCCGCCTCTTCGAAACTAAGGATGGAACGGAGTTACTCTCCGCCTCCGCCGCTGTCCTGCAGGATCTTGGTTTCCAGGTCGAAGAAAGCGTGCGCGAAGTTGGATTTTTGAGAGCAACGAAAGAACGAAGCGCTCGGGAATACGGCCAGGACCTCGCTCGTTTTTTCGTCTTTCTCCTGAGCACCCCGCTGGTGCTGGTCCAACAGCCTCCGATCGTGATGCCGGTGGACCTGCATCAAAAAATCGCCGCCACGCTGGTCACCAGGCCAGTGAGTCCAGACGTCACACGTCAGGAAGTCAGGGTCGTGTTCTACCGGGTTGTGTGGAAGGGGGAGGGGTCGGCTGGCCGCCAAGGCATTCCACCGGGCGAACAACGGATGGAGATGCTGCGCGACCCAGCCATATACCAGACCTTCTTTGCGAAATTGTCAAAGGCTGTGTTTCTGGAACCATTCGCCCTCTGAGCACGAGGTGATGATGAAGCTGGAGAACGTGGGAGGAATCATCGCGGTCGTCGTCCTTGTCATCATGCAAGGCTGCGCCGCGCCGCAGCCCAGCCCGGACCTGTTGGTCCCGACTGAGGCGCAGATGAAGATTCGGAGCGCACAAACTCGATCCTTCGACCTCAAGGATCGCCAACTAGCCATGCGTGGCGTCATTGCAGCGCTGCAGGACTTAGGTTTCATCATCGAGCGAGCTAATGAGCCCTTGGGGCTGGTGACGGCAGCACGGTTCGCCGAGCCGAACTTCTATGATGTCGTCGGTGTGACTGTCACGGTGCGCTCGGAAGCCGAGGGCCGCATGATGATTCGCGCCAACGCCATCTACAACAACAAGCCTATCGAAGATCCCAAGGTCTACCAAAACTTCTTTGCCACACTGGAACGCGCTCTCTTTGTCAACAAGAATTGATGAACCTGGTCTCTCACCAAAGGATGCTTGCCCAATTCACCCGGCTTCCCGTAGGAGCTGGGTGGCTGAACCGCTGGCTCCTCGTCGGCTTCTGCCTGTTGTTGCAGGGATGCCCAACACCCTACGAGCTACGGCATGTCAGCCAATGGGATTCCCGTGAGCAAATCTGGCTCTCCGAAGAAAGCCAAGTGAAGATTCGCACGGCTCAATCGCGTGTGTTCGATACCGCGGATCGGCGCAAGATGCTGGCGACGATCGTGTCCACCCTGCAGGACTTGGATTTCAAAGTGGAAGTACTCGATGAAGAGCTGGGGCTCGTCTCCGGGAAGAAGTATGTCGAGAATGAGCAGATCTATGGCCTCGATTTGAGCTACCTGCTGTATCAACCAGACACATTACTGGTTCTCAACCGTCACGACCGGACATGGGGTCCGTTTACTCACCGGAGTAATCTTGTCCGCTTGACCGTCACCGTCCGCAAGCGCAACGAGGCGCAACTTGTGGTGCGAGCCAGCGCCCAGTTTTACCTCCGTGCCGTCGAGGATCCCGCGCCCTACCAGCAATTCTTTCGCACGCTGGAGCAATCCGTCTTCCTGGAAGGCCACTCCGTGGAATAGTACGCGTAGGGTCTCGAGACTCCGTCCCTACCAGAACACTCTTTCTATGCAGCCATCGTGTAGGGCTGCACAATTGCCAGAGCCTCTTGCAGCTGGGCTCGGGCTTCCGCAAGGTGTGTTGGGAGATTGGCCGGCACAAACCCTGTGGCAGCGATGGCCTGGGGGCTGAACGGCGCAGTTGCAGGGCGCCGACTGGAATCGAGTTCCTCGTAATCGGCAATAACACCGGCCAGATGGACGATAGATGCCAACACGATGAATTCACCGGCATCTTTCGGACTCAGTTGGCAACGGACCGCCTGTTCGATCTGTACAGGCAAGCCCCAGGATCGGAGAAGTTCCGCTCCGACTTCCGCAAAGTCACAGCCGATATTGGACTGCTCCACTTCGGCCAGGGACGCTTCCAGATACCCCGCTTCAATCAGTGCCGACTGGGCCCGCTGTGGAACAGTCTGGTACAAGACACAGTGACCGATATCGCGCAAGAGGCCTGCCAGATACGACTGTTCCTGGTCATCGACACCACAAGACTTCGCGATTGCTCGAGCCAACAGTCCGCAAAAAAGACTTTTCTTCCAAAACTTGGATAGATCCATCAGATGAACCGGCATCCCCGCGAAGGTTTGACCGACGGTCGTCGTCGCGACGAAATCGTTGATGACTTGCTTCCCAAGGAGTTGGACTGCGCCGGTCACGGTGTCGACCTGCCTCGACGGTCCATAGGGTGAGTTGTTGGCCATGCGAAGCAGCCTGGCTGCGATCACCGGATCGAGCTGAAGAGCCTTGACTCGATCTCCCATAGTTGCGTTGGGATCGTCCACCACATCCCGCACACGACAATACACTTCGGATAATGTCGACACCGTGGTGCACGCTTGGACCAATTCACTCGCCAATGGCATGGTGGAGCCCCTCCTTCTTGCCTGTCGATGCAGACCGGCTCTCCATCTTCTCTATCGGTTAGGAATGGGCAAAACTATCGTGGAGGCAGGTGACAAGCCTGATGGCGTTCCGTCATCACACTGAATTCTAGTCCTGATGGGCTGAATCGACCATCAGATTGCAATTCTTTGCATGCAACGATTCCTACGGGAACGATATGGAGAGACCACACGAAGATCGCCAACTGAAGCACTGCTGGAGACTATCACCCCTACGGTTGGCCAACCTGCCGACCACTGCCCGATCCCACGTGCCTTCTTACAGAGTCCCGCTCATCGCCCCTTCTCAGTACCGACTTCTCAAGCGGGAAGGGATTCTCACCGATACAGTCTCTGGCTTCTATCGGGGACCCCCTATGCCTTCGGCGACGGAATCAACCCTCATCGACTCAATCCGTCCTCGACTACGTCCAAAACTGAAGCCTCTGTTCGATGAGTCCGGACGGTGCCTGCCGATCCTTCAATTCACTTGTCAGCAAATCCTGAATGATGCGGACCCACAGTCCACTCCCGACAATCTGACGCAAGTGATCAGCCGAGACCATGGGCTCACCTGCAAAGTCTTGCAAGTCGCCAACAGCATCGCGTACAGCCCACGGCAAACGATCAGCGCCATCCCTCATGCCGTGAGCTGGCTTGGACTCGATACCGTTCGCGCTCTCGTCGCCGCCGCACATCTGGTCGAGCAGTTGCACCATTGGCCGACGCGCCAGCAAGAACTCCGAACCTTGATCGCCAAGTCCCTTGTCGCCGCCACTTACGCGAATGAGCTTGGAACGGCAATCAACTACCCGCAGCCGAGTCAATTATTTACCGCAGCGCTCCTGTACTCGATCGGAGATTTAGCCATTGCCTACCAGGATCCGGATCTTTTTGAAGCACTCCAGTCAGCCTTCCGGAAAGCGAAGCACCCAGCCGACCGTGTCAGTCAGGAAACCAGGCTTATCGGTGTTCCCCGATTGACCTTGACCCAAGCCTTGGCTCGACTGTGGAAGCTACCCGACTATCTCATCGATCTCTTTGACACGGTCGAAGAGTTGCCGATCGGACGTTGGCAGAGCACACCACAGACGTACCGAGGTCTGGTGGTTGGCTCAATCCGGCTTGTGGAGGCGATCACGCATTCCGCTTCCTCCACGGCCGTTGAGGAAACGAAACGGACACTTCAGCTCGGAAGCGGACTATCTTCACGACGGTTTTCGGATTTGATGAACCAAGCCATGGACCGAGGCCGCCAGCTCACCCGTTCGATGGGACTGGCGGTCGATCCACTTCACAACTCTCTGATGCCGTTGAACGGGCACCACGCCACGGAGGCACCTGCACTACAATCCTCGACTAACAGCATACCCAGTGAAGACCATGTACCCGCCCCGGCGAAAATTTCTCTCAACCAGGATGAGCCCCCAGCCCCCATTCGGAACAACCCATTTGAAACACTTCAGGTCTTCCAGAACTCGTTACAAGGTGCGATCGATCTGAATAGCCTCCTTGGAATGTTTATCCAATCGCTCCAGCGGGACGCGGGATTGGGCCGTGTCGGGCTGACACTTCTCAATCCAAATGATAGTGATCTTCTGATCGGAAAGTTGGCGCTGGGCGTCACTCCTCTGGCACCCTATCTCTCCTCTCTTTCTGGTTCACTCAGCCGAGAACATTCCTTCTTCCTCTCGATTCTTAAACGGGTCGAGCCACTCCTGGTTCCAAATCTTTCAGACCAGCCGACTGGGTCCATGAAACAGGAATTTCTTGATGTTTGGCACCCTACATCGGCAATCCTCGCCCCATTACGAGTGGGAGTGAGACCCATTGGCCTTGTCTACTGTGATCGAGGACCAGGCCGCCCGCCAATGCAACCTCAGGACTATCAGGCTTTTCAGTTATTTTTTGCTCAGACGACATTGGGAATGAATCGTTTAGCCGGCATACTCTAGCCTGGAAACAAAGCGGAGGAAGAGGACAGAGAGCTTCCTTCTCAGGAAGATCGAACGATGGCACAGACACGTCGATACCACCGGACTGCTAGGCTACACACACCGTGATCGAGGCTGGGTTGGGTTCCGCGCTCCGATTGATTTCAATCTGCTTACGCGGCGACGGCCTGCGGATAAACCAGCGCAAGCGTCTCCTTCAGCTGGGCCTGAGCATCCGTCATCAGTTCAGGTAGGTTGGCCAGCACAAAGCCTGTCGCCCCCAGGGCCTGCGGACTACACGGCACTTCGGCGAGTCGCCACTTCGGGTCACGCTCCTCAAAATCGACGACCTCTCCAGCCAGATGCACAATGGACGCATGCTGAACATAGTCACCGGCTTCGTTCGGGCGAAGTTGATGCCGGATAGCCTGTTCAATCCGCACGGGCATCCCCCAGGAGTGGATGAGTTCAGCCCCCACCTCAGCAAAGTCACACCCAATATTGGACTGTTCCACTTCAGCCAGAGAGGACCCGAGGTAGCCCGCTTCGATGAGTGCAGACTGCGCCCGCTCCGGTGCATATTGATAGAGGACATAGTGACCAAGATCTCTCAGCAGGCCTTCCACGAAAAACCGTTCACTGTCCTTAATCCCACAGGACTTCGCAAGCTTTCCGGCCAGCAACGCGCAGAGTACACTCCGATGCCAGAACTTCGACACATCCATCAGTTGAATCGGCACTCCGGCAAAGGTCTTGCCGATCGTCGTCGCTGTCACAAGGTCGATGGTCGCCTGCGTTCCAAGCAGACTGACGGCACGGGAAATCGTATCAATCTGTTTTGGAAACCCATAGATGGGACTGTTGAGAATGCGAAGAAGTCTCGCTGAGATGGCCGGATCCAGCTTCAAAACCTCGGCAAGATCCCCCATGGTCGAATTGGAGTCTTCGACCACTTCCCGTACGCGGAAATAGATCTCCGGTAAGGTAAAATGGAGGTACAGGACTGCACCAGTTCTTGTGCCGTTGGCATGGTGGCGACTCCTCGCCGTTGGGCGTCTCTCTCTGTTGATGTAGATGTGCCCTCACCTTCTCTATCGGTTAAGCGTAGACCGAACTGTAGTGCTCAACTGACCACGACTTGACCGAGAACGCCCGGTAGGGTTAGGATAATTCGGTAACGGCTGCGAAGCCAACTGGCAGGCGCCAGGATGGCTCATCTGATCACTCCGCTCTTCGCAGGTTATGAAGGTCTGCGTTAGACCGCCTGAGTCGCTTTTCCTCTAACTCAGTCCAGCGAGCATACAGGCGCTCAACTTCCTCCTGAGCGGCATGGAGCGCAGTATGTCGCTCTTGTAAATCAACAGCTGATGACGCGATGGACGGATCATCGGCGGCGGCTTGGCAGGTGGCAACCCGTTCTTCAGCTTTCAGGATCCTTGTTTCGATCTGGTCCCATTCCTTCTGCTCTTTGTACGACAAACCTTTCCGTTTTAATGGTTTGCCCAAGGCGGAGCGTTCCTCTGAAATCCGAACGCTTCTCTCCTCGGTTGCTTTCCTTTCCTGCACCGCTTCCCATTGGGCATAGTCGGCAAACCATTCGGCACGGCCTGCTCCATCCAGTGCCAGCAGCCTGGTGGAGACACGGTCCAGTAGCCATCGGTCGTGGGTCACAAGAACTAGTGCTCCGGTAAATTCCAGCAGGCTGTCTTCCAGCACATCGAGCGTGGGAATATCCAAGTCATTCGTCGGTTCATCGAGGATCAAGAGATCCGCAGGTTGAAGCATGAGCCGGGCAATCAACAATCTAGCCTGTTCCCCACCGGACAAGCGAGAAACCGGGAGATCCAACTGTTCCGGGCGGAACAGAAAGCGCTTGGCCCATGAAACCAGATGGACGGACCGGTCCTGATACACGACGGCATCGCCACCGGCTGGAGCGAGGGCTCGCCGCAATGAGGCCTGCTGATCCAGGGACTCTCGATGTTGCTCGAAGGTGACAATACGCAATCGATCGGCGCGAGTAATCGTACCAGCATCAGGCGTCAAGCTGCCGGCCAGCAGTTTGAGCAGTGTGGACTTGCCGCTCCCATTCGGTCCGAGCAGCCCAATCCGCTCACCCGGCCCTACCTGCAGATCAAGATTGTTCACAATCGGTTGCGCACCCAGCGTCTTCTCCAGACCGACCATCTCGATCAGTTTCTTGGACCGTCGTCCTGAGGCGGTGAAGTCGATACCGGCCGACCCCTTGGATTGCCGAGACTCGATATCTGTTAGCTCACTGATCATCCGACCGGCCTGGTCGATCCGAGCCTTGGCTTTGGTCGTCCTGGCTTTGGGACCTCTCCGCAGCCATTCCACCTCTCGCCGAACTCTGTTGGCCAACGAGGCCTGATAGTCGGCCTGGGCCTGCAACGCCGCATCGCGCTGCTCCAAAAACTCGCTGTATCGACCCTTGGCCTCAAAGAGGCCATTGGGGTATTGGCGGTTCAGTTCCCAAATCCTGGTAGTGACCGCTTCCAAAAAGCGCCGGTCGTGACTGATCACGATGAAGGCATGGGGCTCGGCTTTCAGGAGGCCTTCGAGCCAGAGAATACCCTCGACGTCCAGATGGTTGGTCGGCTCGTCCAGAAGCAGCACATCCGGCTCCAACATCAGCGACCGTGCAATCGCCAGTCGCTTCTTCCATCCGCCGGACAAAGTCGAGACGGTTTGATCAGTGCGGACAAACCCGCCGAGGCTCAGGGCTCTGGCGATGCGTCCACCCTGCTCATGGGGGTCCAGCCCCTCGTCGAAAAGTACTTGAACCAGCGCATCTTCGACTGAGTGCTGTTCGGCAAACGACGGTTCCTGCGGTACATAGCCGATCCTGAGCTGTCGTCGCACAGAACGAGTACCGCTGTCTGGTTCCTCAAATCCGGCGAGAATTTTGAGCAACGTCGATTTCCCAGACCCGTTCGGCCCAATGAGGCCGACATGATCCCCCTCGCTCAATCCGAGCGACAGGTCGGTGAACAACGGTTTCACCCCATAACTTTTCCCAAGAGACTCACAACTGAGCAGGATGGCAGGCGGCATAATTAGCGATGACCTAATTCCATGGTAACCGTGTTAGTCCAGTGCACGTACCTTCCCAAGGACATGGTCCACCACCTTCTTGAACAGGCTGAAGCACTGTAGGATGGTCTTGCAACCAGATTGGATTGTTAGGACGGTTTCAACTCTTCAAAGGCTCGGAGGAGATCGGAAACGGAAAGTACACCAATAATGGTGGCATCAGCCGTCACAGGAAGATGTCGGATCCCCTGCCTCTTCATGAGTGCCCTCGCTTCGGACAAAGACTCATCCTCTTCAATCGTGACGATGGAACGGCTCATGCAGGTTGCCACTGTCGTCGTGTTCGGATCAAGCCCTTTGGCAACCGCCTTTCTCGTCAGATCTGAATCAGTCACAATGCCGATATACCGTGAGCCATCGTCCACAATGAGCGATCCCACCTTATACTTCTGCAACAGCTGCCCTGCTTGTTTGATCGTGGCGTCTTTATGGATACTCCGTACATCATGCGACATATAGTCTTCGACAGGCGCCTGGTCGAGTCCCTTGCCTTTCCTCGTCGCCTGCAGACGGCGACGCAATTCAAGATCCGCCAGACAACTTTCCAGCACTTGCCGACGCTGGTGGAGGCTTTCACGCTCTACATTGTGCGTCCCGCTCTCCTGCGCTTCTTCCGGCAACAGTGCTGATTCACCGGACTTTGCGAAGAAGTAGGCTTCGGATTCATCTGATGCGGCACCGAACACCTGCCCGATCAGCTCTTCAGCCGACTCATCAAACTCTTCCAGGGAAAGTGATGTCCGCCTGCGTGAAAGAAAGGGCTGGAATTTTACGAGCTGCTGTTTAAACCGATCGACATACCGGTCGAGAATATCACTCCGGGTCAACCCTGTGCGGACTCGTTTCGGCATCGGCGCCCTCCTCTGTTGTGAACGAGAGAATACCCTATGCGATGACGCTGCTCAAGCTATCCCTGATGGAGGAAGAAGCCCACTGACTGATCCCATAAATTCCCGCTTGATTTTTCTGCCTGGGACCCCGTATGTCCATTCCGTCCAGTATTTACTTAACCAGGCATTCGATGTCAAACCGGATCATTCCCAGTCCATTATGCCTTCTGTCTGTAGTCCTGATTGTCTGGGCTAACCCAGTTTTTGCGGGATGGATTGCGATCGAGAAAGAGTACCAACCGGCTGGGCTTGAGACGATCTATGTTGATCCCGAGCAGATTCAGCGAACAGACACTCGTGCGACCCTTTGGCAGCTCACGGATCTCAAGTGGAACAACACCACGCGCTTCCTGTCGTTGAAAACGCACAAGGAATTCGACTGTGCGAACTCACGAGTACGAACGCTCCAAGTAATCGAGTTTTCCCGCCAGATGGGCACTGGCCGGTCACGCTCTGGCTACATTGAAAATGGCAACTGGCAGGCGATCGGCACCCAAGGTGTTGATCACGCACTTTCGAAGGCGGCCTGCGGGAAGTCTTGACGCGTGACCGCTCCAAGCTTCCCGCCCATGCCGATGAGTGACATGCACTAGACGTCGTAATACATGAAAAATTCGTACGGATGCGGGCGCAGGCGCATCGGATCAATCTCCTTGCTCCGCTTATAGCCGATCCAGGCTTCGATCAGATCTTCCGTAAACACCTCTCCTTTGAGAAGGAACTGATAGTCTCTCTCCAAACTGTTTATGGCCTCATCCAAGCTTCCAGGCATGGTGGGAATGCTGGCCGCTTCCTTCGGATCAAGATCGTACAGGTCCTTTTCAGCCGGCTCACCTGGGTTGATCTTGTTCTGGATCCCATCAAGCCCCGCCATAAGCATCGCCGAAAATGCCAAATAGGGATTGCAGGATGGATCTGGAAATCGCACTTCGATTCGCTTCGCTTTGGGGCTCGGCGAATACATGGGAATACGGACGCCCGCAGATCGGTTCCGACTGGAGTAGGCCAACAGCACTGGCGCTTCGAATCCAGGGGTAATGCGTTTGTAGGAGTTTGTCGTTGGATTCGTAAAGGCCGCCAAGGCCGGCGCGTGCTTGAGAATCCCGCCGATATAATACAGGCAGAGCTGCGAAATTCCTGCGTAGTCTTTCCCGGCAAAGAGAGGCTTCCCCTCCTTCCAAATGCTCTGGTGCGTGTGCATCCCAGATCCTGCATCGCCGAAGAGCGGCTTGGGCATGAAGGTCACCGTTTTCCCATGACGACGAGCCACATTCTTGACGATGTACTTGTACATCATCATCTTGTCCGCCGTACGCAGGAGCGTATCAAATCGAATATCGATCTCGGCTTGGCCGGCAGTGGCGGTCTCGTGGTGGTGCTTTTCCACCTCGATGCCGATCTTTTCCATTTCCAGGACCATTTCACTCCGGATATCTTGCTGGGTATCGGCCGGCGCGACGGGGAAATACCCCTGCTTATGCCGAAGCTTTCCCCCGAGGTTGATTCCCTCTTGCCCCATGTTCCAAGCGCCTTCTTCCGAATCGAGATAATAGAAGCCGCTGTGGCTCGTCTGATCATAGCGCGCATGATCGAAAATAAAGAACTCTGCTTCCGGTCCCCAGAACGAGTTGTCGCCGATCTTGGTGCTTTGGAGATAGCGTTCTGCCTTTTGTGCGATAAACCGTGGATCCCGCTCATAATTTTCACGGGAAATCGGATCCACGACATTGCCGGTTAAGCTGAGGGTGGGCACCGCCGTAAACGGATCCAAGAAAGCCGTCGCCGGATCAGGAACCACCAACAAATCGCTGTTGTTAATCGCCTTCCAGCCACGAATCGACGATCCGTCCAGGCCGGAGCCGTCCTTGAACAAGGTTTCCGTCAGTTCGCTCACAGGGATGGTCATATGCTGCCACACACCCGGCAGATCGATGAATTTCAAGTCCACCATCTGCACTCTGTGCTTCTTCGCGAACTCCAAGACCTCACGCACGTTCATTGCCATCCTCCTTTGGAGATCCTCAGCGATGACTGTTCACCACTCAAGTCTCGTTCCCCTCACAGGGCCAACTCTCCTGTTTCTCCAGTCCGAATCCGCACAACATCGCTTAGTTCTCGCACAAAAATCTTGCCGTCCCCAATACTACCGGTCTTGGCCGCCGTCATGATAGCCTCAATGACTCGAGGAACTTGGGCATCTTTGACAGCGACCTCGATCTTGACCTTTGGGACAAACTCAATCGTATATTCTTGCCCACGATAGGTTTCCTTGTGCCCCTTCTGACGCCCAAACCCCTTGACTTCCGAAACGGTCATGCCCTGAATACCGATCTCCAAAAGCGCATCCTTGATCTCTTCCAACTTGAACGGCTTGACAATCGCCTCAACCAGCTTCATATCAGCGCCCTCCTTCACCCGGCCAGTTCACAACCCCTCAAGGCACTGAAGGGAGCACCCTAGGAACACCCTCCGGCGAGCTGGGAGATCTGGTCTCTTGGCAGACCACCGCCCACCCACATCAGTATGCCGTCCTTACTTTGGGGCAGGTATCATAGCCTATCCTTTGCTGTCGCTCAATGTCGAAATCATAAAGGGGCCGTCCAAGCACTGGAACTCGCACTGTTTGGCACCGGATCGCTTTGCGGGATAGAGCAACTCCACATCAAGCAGGAAACTCTCGCCTCCATGGGCTGTACCCGCGCATAAGCCAGTGAAAACAGTGAGAGAAACTCTACAACCCCCGATATCCGTTGGTAATAGGCATCCGTCGATCCTTCCCGAGCGCGCGAGGCGTGATTTTGACGCCAATGGGTGCCTGATGGCGCTTGAACTCACTGCGATCGACCATCGTCACAACCCGATCAACTGTAGCGCGATCGAATCCGGATTTGATGATTTCGTCAGGAGAGCGATCCTCTTCAACATATGCCTGAAGAATCAGATCGAGGACAGAATAGGGGGGTAACGAATCTTCATCTTTTTGACCTGGACGCAACTCGGCACTTGGAGGCCGATCCAGCGTCCGCTCTGGGATCACCGGCAAGGGGCCACAGCCATTCCGAAACATTGCCAACGCGTAGACCATCGTCTTCGGCACATCCTTGATGACGGCAAAACCGCCGGCCATATCACCATAGAGCGTGGCATACCCGACGCTTAACTCGCTCTTGTTTCCAGTCGTCAACACCAGGTCTCCAAATTTGTTCGACACCGCCATGAGCAGAGTCCCGCGAATGCGCGCCTGGAGATTTTCCTCTGTCGCATCGACCTGCCGATCGCCAAACGTCGGGGCCAGCGAGCGACAATAGGATTCAAACGTAGGGGTAATCGAAATTACGCTTAAGTCAATACCCAGACGTCCCACAAGCTCCGACACATCCGCCTCACTTTCCTGTGAGGTGTAGGGAGACGGTAGAAAGACCCCCCGCACTCGATCAGCTCCGAGCGCATCCACCGCGACCACCGCCGTTAATGCTGAATCAACTCCACCACTCAGCCCAATCGCCACCCGCGCAAAACCATTCTTCTTCACATAATCCTTGACCGCTAGCACCAAGGCCCGATAGATCTCCTCAAGGTCCTCAATCGGTTCAGTCACGGTCGATCCGATCGGAAGCCGCATCTTCTCTATGGCCGGCATTTTCACCGAATAGCGATCAAGATCCGCACCTATGGTCTCGGCCACCCGGGTCTTCCTCCTCTGAGTCAGACGTCCAGACGGAACCGCATCCATGCCTACATCAGCCACCACCAACTCTTCTTGAAACGCACCACCACGAGCCAGCACTCCACCGGCTCTATCAAGGATCACGCTGTTCCCATCGAACACCAGCTCATCCTGACCACCGACCATGTTGGTATACGTAACGATTACCCCATTTTCGCGCGCGCGAGCGGCCAGCAACTGCTCTCTCGTGCGGCTTTTCCCACGATGAAAGGGTGATGCGCTGATATTGACGATGATCTCAGCCCCAACTGCAGCCTGCCGACGAATCAGGCCTTTCGAACACTCAAGATCTTCACAGAGCGTCACACCGATCACGACTCCACGAACTCGGAGCAATGACAGTCGTTGACCTGGTTGAAAATATCGACTGTCGTCGAAGACCCCATGGTTCACCAACGACCGCTTGTGATAGTTCCCGAGTAACCTACGATCAGCAATCAACGCCGCCGCGTTATAGAGCACGGAGCCACCTGCCCCGCTGTTCGAGGACCTTGGGTTGCGCTTCAGATCTTGCCCCACATAGCCCACGATGGCCACCAGCCCACGACAGGCCGGAATGATCTCTTGCAAGGCCCGTCTATTTTCACTCACAAACCAGGGCTTCAGCAGAAGGTCTTCCGGGGGACATCCCGTAATCGCCAGTTCGGGAAACGCCACAAGGTCGACCTTGGCTTTTCTTGCTTCACGAACCCAACTCAGGATCTGACGAACATTCCCGTTCAGATCTCCAACCGTCGGATTCATCTGTGCCATAGCAATTCGTAGGATCTTCATCACACTCCAAGTCAGCCGACACTGGTGAGGGAACACTTCGCTGACGGGTAAACGGAGAAATCCCGCCATGGTCAGGGACTCACTCGATCAGGCCGTCACGACAGAGCTGATACGTTGGTCGAGGCGGATCGTGACTCAGCAACCCACCGATCAAACACCTTTTTGCCGAGCGGAGCCATGCAAACCTCTCCAATGCGTATCGGCCACACGCCAATTACCTGTCCGGCCGACACCTTTTTGTCGTGAAGCATGGCCTTCCAAATCTTTGTCGGCGTCGCCTGTGGCATACGATCGCTTAGCCCTGCCTCAGTGACCATCCGTCGAATGGCTTCGACAACCTTGTGGGTACAGAAACCTTGAAAACATGCAAGATCAGCCTCCTGTACCAACCCGATACCGACGGCCTCCCCATGCACAAGTGATGTGTACCCTCCCAACGCCTCTAGCGCATGTCCGATCGTATGGCCGTAGTTGAGAATTCTCCTCCGATCGGATTCCCGCTCATCCGCCGCCACGACCTCGGCTTTGATTTCGCAAGACCGTTTCACCACACTGGCCACGACCTGGGGGATCTGTTTTTGCAGCGCAGGCATCTTTCGTTCCAGATACCCAAAAAATGCTTCATCTGCAATGATCCCATACTTAATTACCTCGGCAAGACCGGCGACCCACTCGCGCCTGGGCAACGTACGCAGGGTCAGAGGATCGATCCAAACTGCACGCGGCTGATAGAAGGACCCGATCAGGTTCTTCCCTAGTTGATGATCGACACCGGTCTTTCCTCCGACGCTGGAATCCACTTGTGCCACAAGGGTCGTTGGTACTTGGATATATGGAATCCCACGTTGGTAGATCGAGGCTGCAAACCCGGCCAGATCCCCGACCACTCCACCTCCCAAGGCCAAAAGATGCGACGACCGTTCAAACCGGTGTCGAGCCAACACATTAAGAATGCGTTCCACCGTTTGTAACGTCTTAGACCGTTCACCAGGCGCAAGGATGATCGAGACCGGTTCAAGCCCAGACCGCTTCGCGGACTCGACAATCTTTTTCAGGTAATGCTGCGCAACATGCCTGTCTGTGACAATTCCAATCTTCCCCTTCAGGCCGCAGCGCTTCATTTGCCTGCCGAGTTTCTCCAAAAGCCCAGCTCGGATGGTAATCTCGTAGCTTCTGTCAGCCAGAGAAACGGCAACGGTTGACCCGGAAGTCATATGGCAACCTCACTGATCGTAACACCAAAGAAAATTATAGTGTTTTACCCCAACACACTGCGTGACGCAGCGATTGAGGAGGCATGGTAACACAGCCTCGTCGAACTAAAAAGGCAGGCGCGTTCCATCCCGAGTGCCAACTCATGGATGGAACGTCCTGACGTCGTTCTACGAAAGCAAAGGCCTGCCGATGCGTTGTCGCATCGGCAGGCCTTTGCTGATCACGGATATGGAGTCAGAACTACGTCTTGATAATGCTCGGCGTGAGGAAAATGAGCAGCTCTTGCTTAGACACTGTCTCAGACTTATTCTTGAACAACCAGCCCAACACCGGCATTCGGGACAAATAGGGAACCCCCTGCACGTTGTTCCCCTGCGTATCAACAAAGACGCCACCGATCACCATGGTTTCCCCATCTCTGACGATCACCTGCGTCGTCGCTTCTCGCCGGTCAATGCTTGGGCCAGCGGGATTACTCCTCGCACCGACGGCATTGCGAGTCGCGCGCACACGCATTAGGATTCGCTTCGATTCCTCCTTCGGATCTCGCGACGTAATTTGCGGGGTAACATTCAATTCCAAATTTGCATCGACAAACGTCGTTTGAGTCCCCTGCAATGACGTGGTTTGGAAAGGAATCGATTCCCCCTGGGAGATCTTGGCTTCCCGCTTATCCAATGTGGTGATTTTGGGTGCCGCGATCACCTTGCTTAATCCCAACAACTCCCCGGCCGATAGCCGCATATCCAGAGCGAAGTCTCCACCAAGTTTTCCAAAAGTCCATCCAATCGATGGAACGGCCGGCAACCCACCGACCTGAGCCGGCAAGTTGACCAAGAAGTTTCGATCAATCGTACTGCTTCCCGTTCCAGCAATCTGACTAAACGGACCAGTCAGATTCGAGAGGGCGAAGAAATCCGTGGGTGTCCGGTTCCCAGCCTGAAACCCCCACTGAATCCCCAACCCACGAGCATAAACCGTATCAGCCTGAACAATGCGCGCCTCAATCTGGACTTGCGGCACCTCAAGATCAAGCCCTTCGACAAGCTGTCTAATGATCCCCAGCTTGGTCTCTGTGTCACGCACGATCAACGCATTGCTCCCGGCATTGAACTGCATGAGGCCGCGTGGACTCAAGTTCTGCCGCAGCGAGGTCATCAACTCTTGTGCCTGAAGGTTTCTGATATAAAAGACTCGGTCGACTAATTCCTCAGCCTTGGTCTTCGAGTCCTTCGCCCGTGCCTCTTCATCCTGCTGCTTCGCAATATTGGCCAATGAATCGACCCACACGATACTCCCCTGTCGAATCATGCCAAGTCCATTCATCTTTAAGAGCATCTCCAGCGCTTGATCCCATGGCACGCTGACCAACTTCATGGTGACTTTCGACTTGACCCCTTCGCCAACCACGATATTGAACCCGCTGACCTCCGCGATCAATCGGAGGATATTGGTGATATCCGCCTGTTGAAAATCGAGAGAAATACGACGCCCTACATATCTGGTTTGCCCGACCACAAGATCATCGGATCGTTCGTCTTTTTCAGGAGTGACCGCTTCCCCTCCCATTTGCACTCGTTGTATTTTGAATTGAGTGTGCGTTGGACTTATGATGCGCGCCGTCCGCTTCACTAAACGATCTGCCGGCTCATACAAGCCCTTTCGACTTTTCAGAGCAACGACCGACGGTCCTTTCTTCTCAAACGATCCCGCGACCATAGCATGGGCTCGCCGCTCACTCGGCTTCAAGGTAATGAACACCTTGTTCTCATCACGAGTCACAGAATAGATCGGACGTTCCGGCACATCGAATACCAGTCTCACCTTGTCGGCATGATGCCCCACCCGGATCTTCTTGAGTAGATAATGATCGGCCTGCACCACGGACCGCCGAAGGGTAGAGGACACAGCCGGAATATCAATAATAAGCCTCGATTCATCCAAAAAGTTGGTTTCCGGGAACAGTTGGCCATCCCCAGCAATGACAATCGTAACCAGGTCCGACTCCGGGCGAACCTCGATCGAAGTCAGGGTCTGTGCCAAATATCGCATGGAAGGACTTTCCGCCGGCGTCACATCCTTTGGCTTGACCCCGTTCATCTCGTCTGCCAGAGCAGGTATCTCCCCGGCCGCAATCCAGCCAGCAACGGCCAGCCCGCAGGGCATAAGAAAACGTCTCGCCGCCAGGATCCTATTGATGCCGGAGAATAATGATTTCATTCTGCACCCTCTTTGGGATGTAGGAGCTTCACGTGCTCCCGTTCCTGCTTCTTTCCATACACGTCAGTAAATCGCTCTTGAACGATGATGCCGCGCTCGGTCACCGCACTGACCACCCCGTTGTTCTGACCAATTCGCGTACCCCGCCGAACGGTATACCCATGGCCTTCAGGGGTCTGCACCATTGCCGTGTACCCGTAGGCCCCCCATACGATGGCAATCAGATTGAGTTCCGTCAGCGTCACACGTTGTAACGGAGGCAGCGTACTATCTGTTTTCCCTACCTGAAGCTCCTGAACAATAGGGGCGAAGGGATCTCGACGTCCAGAAGGGTCGTACCCCAACCCAGCCATTCCCTCGACGAGCGGCAATTGGGATGAGTCCTGACTATTTCCAGCCGGCAACGTTTCCAGCGCGGGAGGAGCCGGAGGTGGTACTTCCGGCACGGGAGACATCTTGATAGAGTCATGCCTCATTGGCGCAATCTGTCCAGGAATAGGGGAGGGTTCGGCTTGGACATACTCACTCCCAAAGAGAACACCCCACCAACAGGCAGCACAGACACCGACACACCGCGCATACCACCACAGCCTCCCCTGACCTGGCTCCATCTCTAAAAAATACATCGGTTCAGCATCCTCTATTTGCCAGCTTGCGCCACTTTTGAAGCAGGCACCGGTTGCGCTGTTCCGGAAACTGGTTTCTCCTGTGGTGCTGCATAGGCAATGAGATCGAAGGTTGTTTGCGAAATAAATCGTCCCTGCTCCATTCGAGGAGACCCCATCTTAAGCCCCGACACCGTGATGATTCTTGGCAGTCGATTGATCCGGTCAAAAAACAACGCAGCAGTGTGATACACTCCCGCCACTTCCACACTAACCGGCATTTTCACAAACAGCTTCGACGGATCTTCAGCCTGTGCCCCAGGACGCCATAACTTGATGTCCAATCCGAGACGCACCCCGAGATCCGAAACCTGCTTGAGCAACATGATGGCCTCTTCTTCCGGGGGAAGGCGTTCTTTTTTCTTGGCCAATTCGATTTCGAGCTGCTTATTTGCCGCGACTAACTCATCGAGATGTTTCACCTTAATCGTTAACGTTTGAATTTCGCTTTCGAGTTTGGTGTTCTCTGCCTCGAGGGCCGCAATGCTTTCGGACTTGGGTTCCGCAATGTAGAAATAGAAACCGGCAATCATGCCGCCGACCAGGAGCAGTAAGAGGGCCACCTTTTGAGAAGCCGGCACACTGCGGAGTGCGTCAAGGTTAAGTTGAGGCAACGCCATGTTTATCCCTTTAGGCGAAACGCCAACCGAAATTGATAGAGATTGATCTTATTCTCCACCGCAGCCTTACTTTCCTGCAGATTAATACCGGTAAAGTAGTCCGTTCGACGCAAGTTGTTCACGAATTCCACCACGTCGTCGTTGGTTAATGCCTTTCCTTCCAACTCGACTGTTTCTGAAGCCACACCCAGCTTGGTCAGCCACACCTTGAGTGGTTCTAGGCTCTGGCTGACATGGTCGAGCACCTTCACTGGCCCCATTCTTGACTGTTCAAGCTGATCAATGATCCGATTCTTATCCTCAAGCAGTTTCTTCTTTTGCTCAAAGTCCTGAACTTGTTTGACCTGCTCTTTCAGCTGAGCCACTTGCTTTTCCTTCGTCTGCTTCTCCTCCTGCCTCGCTTCCAGCTCGCTGTCCAATGCAGCGGAATACCACCAACAACCGGCCAGTGTAACCACGACGACCCCTACACCAAGGATTGCTTGGGCCCGTACATCATACTGCGGCTTTGCCTGTCGCCCCTTTGAACCGCCTGGAAGAAGGTTAATCCGTATCATCGGTCACCCACTGCCCGTAGGGCTAACCCGACCCCAACGGCTGCTGCGGGTGCGAGCTCCGCAAGAAGATCAGGGTCCATCTCACACCCTGTGGTATCGATCTCAGCGAAGGGGTCAGCCATTTCCACCGGGACTTGCATTCGATCACTCAACTGCTGAATCAGCCCTTTCGCCCTGGCAACACCACCGCAGACTAGTACGCGGTTGAGGTCGGCGTTGGCACCAGAGGTTTTGAAGTAATCCACCGTTCTGGCAATCTCGGAAGCCACTTCGGCATTCACACTGTCCAAGACGTTACCGACCGACACCCCAGCGGATTCTCCACTTCCCTCCTTCTTCTTACTTTCTTCCGCTTCCTCGAACGAGAGCCCCATTTCTCGCTGAATCGCTTCCGTGTATCGATTTCCACCCAGCGGAATATCTCGGGTAAATAGCGATGAGCCGGCACGTGTAATGTTCACATTCATCACACTGGCGCCTAGATTGACCAAGGCGGTTGTTTCTTCCTGTGCCAATGGATAGTTGATCCCATGCATGTTTTCGATGGCAAACGCATCGACGTCCATCACCATCGGAATGAGCCTGGCAGTCTTCACAAGCTCCGTTAGCTCATTGATCTTGTCCTTCTTAGCGGCGACAAGAATCACCGCCATATCCCCCTGGCCGTCGCTTGATGGGTCAGGAGGCAATACATGGAAATCGATGTTGACTTCATTGATATCGAAAGGAATGTATTGCTCAGCTGCCAGTTTCACTTGACTTTCAAGTTCTTCATCTGGCATTGGGGGGAGGCTTATCTTTTTTACGATTACGGCATGCCCCGAGATAGAAACGGCGACGTGCTTATTCTTGATGTTCGTTTCCTCAAACAGTTCCTGAATGGCCGAGACCACACGCCCTTCATCCATCACGGTCCCATCCACAATCACTTCTGGTTCAAGAGGCTTCACCCCAAACTTCTGAAGAAAGTACCGGCCTTTACTTTCCTTGAGTTGTGCGACCTTAATTGCACTTGATCCAATATCAAGTCCCACCAGCTGACGACGAGGGGTCAGCATTGAGATAACATCCGTTTCAACAAGCTTTTTTAATGAACTCAGCATGTGTCACCTGAACTCTACACGACACGTTTCCTGGCACAAATGACTTTCTCTATTTCATCCACATTCTTTGGCGTATAGAGTCGCCAATTCCTCCAATCACGTGCGGGTCGTGCAATAACTCCTTCTCGCTCCCATCGAAACAGTGTGGCCTTGGAAATGTCGAATAATTGACAGACCTGATTCGCCTTAATTCCTTCATCTCCATTATCAATGGTACGCTTTTTCACTTTAGTATTTACACCCAATACACCACCCGTAACTACTCACAAAGGCAAGTATAGTCAATATGCTCGACCTGTCAAGGAAACACCGGGAAGTGACGTCCGGAGGCGGGAAGCCAATCGATCCGAGGCCAACAATGACCTAGGATTTATCAATATCTCTATATTTAAGGCCTACTTGGTACCCCAGCGCCGCAAGCCGCTCACAGAGATGTCCGGCAATCACCACTGAGCGGTGCCGCCCACCGGTACATCCGATTGCAATGGTGAGATAACTACGCCGCTCACGCTGGTACAGCGGGAGGAGAAACTTGAGAAGCCCTTCGACATGTTCAATTAATGCAATCGCCTCAGGGTCCGCCAGCACGAACGTACGAACCAGGTCGTCCTTGCCAGACAGCGGCTTGAGATCGGGCACAAAGAAAGGGTTCTTCAGAAAGCGTACATCGAACAACAGATCAATATCATACGGGACTCCGAACTTATACCCGAATGCCAACAGGGAGATGGTGAGGCGTCGATCAGATGAGTTCTGCAAAAACTCCTTCCCCAGCAGATCACCGAGCTCATGCACCGTGAGATCCGAGGTATCAATGATCCGATCCGCCTGTCGTCGCAACTCAGCGATCCGTTCCTTTTCGAACCGAATCCCCTCCACAACGGGTCGATGTGGCAAGAGCGGATGAGGTCGCCGAGATTCTGAAAAGCGTCGGATGAGCACCTCCTCCCTAGCTTCAAGAAAGAGTACCTGCACGGTATGGCCAAGTGCTTTGATACGCTCAAGAATCCCTACAAAATCCGCAAAAAATCCTCGCTCTCGTACATCAACACCGAGCGCGACGTTTGCGATTTCACTATGTTGTTGGTGACAGAGATCAACGAAGGTTGGAAGGAGGGCAGGAGGAAGGTTATCAATACAGAAATACCCGGCATCCTCGAATGCCTTTAACGCATAAGATTTCCCGGATCCCGACAGTCCACTAATGATGACCAGATTGAGTTGCGCCATGAGACTCCACTCGTCTTCATGAATCCCCGGATGGCAATCCACGGACGACGACACCCCAAATCATAGTCTCTGTCGAGGAGAAGCTCCCTATAAGTCCTTCCCTATACAGCACTTACGCCAACCCGACAGACCTTACAAGCCAATGGGGCCAGACTCTCCACTCCACCTCTCCCGAGTCGTCCCGCTTAAGAAGCTACTGTTCGCTTCTTTGGCTTGTCCGGCTTGTGGCTCACAAGACGCTCCTTCAATTTACGAAACTGCGCATCTACACGGTCAACGAGCGCATCAATGGTGGCATACATCTCCGGCGTTGTAATCTTAGCTTGCACACGCTTGCCGCTTACAATACCAGTAACTTCTGCTTTATGTTGAAGCTTTTCAACTCCCAATATGACCTGTAGGGATCCAACCTTTAACCCATAACGATCCAGCCGGCTCAATCGGGTCTCCACATAACTTCTCAGCGCTGGCGTCACGTCCATGTGGCGGCCTGTGATTTTTAATGTCATGCCTACCTCCAATTTATTCCAGCCTGATGCGATGCCATTCTCATCAAAAAAACTGTTTCCGCTGACTTGCGGAAGCAATATTCAACTCTGCCCGATACTTGGCTACCGTCCTCCTCGCAATGCGCACACCTTGGGTAAAGAGCCTGGCCGCAATCTCTTCGTCTTTCAATGGTCGTTTGGCATCCTCCTCAGCCACCATTATTTTGATCATATCCCGCACCGATACCGAAGAGTGCATACCGGACGGTTCGTCCGCCCGCTGAAGCCCGGCATTGAAGAAAAACTTAAGCTCTAACATACCTTGCGGACAGTACATGTATTTATTGGCTGTCACTCGACTGATCGTGGATTCATGCATTCCAATATCTTCAGCCACCTGTTTCAAGACTAAGGGCTTCAGATACTGCACGCCATGCTCAAAAAACTCTTCTTGAAATTTGACGATGCTCGAGACCACCTTCACGATGGTTCTATTACGCTGCTCGATGCTTCGAATCACCCACTGCGCAGCTCTCATCTTTTCGTCCATATAGGCCTTCGTCTCGGGCGTACCACTCTGCCCCGACGAAATGAGCTGTTTGTAATACGGACTGATTCTCATGCGTGGCAGCCCGTCATCATTTAGCAACACAACCCACTCCCCTTCATTCTTGACGACAAACACATCCGGCACGATCACGTAGTTCTGAGTATTGATAAACGGTCGGCCAGGTTTTGGCTCAAGCTCCCCAATAACTTTGGTTGCCTGAAAAACGTCTTCTACGGTAACATTCAGCGCCTTAGCAACCTTTGCGTATTGTCTCCGCTCCAGATCTTTCAAATGGTGGAGTACAATGGCTTCAATAACTGATGCCTTGAGCGCCCCAGGAGGTGCCCCGAGCGACCCGAATGGATTACGACCTAAATGCCGCAATTGCAAGAGAAGACACTCCGGAAGATCCCTGGCAGCCACCCCTGTTGGATCAAAAGTTTGAATATCCTTCAGGACGGATTCCGCCTCCGACTCGGCAAAGGCCGTTCCAGCGATCACCTCAGCTAACGAAATTCGCAGATAGCCGTCGTCGTCTAAATTCCCAATAATCAAACGGCCGACTGTTTTCTCTCGATCCGTAAGTGTCGATAGAGACAACTGCCAGAGCAGATGTTCCTCCAGAGAGGTGGGCTTGGCCACAGTCTGTTCGTATGAAGGCAGATCATCCTGAGCAGAGGCATGTTCAGAATCCCCGCCTCGCCGATCTCTTCCAAAATACTCTTCCCAACCTGAGGCTGAAAATTCTTCCGGCGATCCTTGTTCTTCTCGCGATTCATCCTGAACGATCTGTTCCTGCCCGGCCAATACCGTGACTTCTTCAGCCTTCCCCTCAGCGACCGATGATTCACCCTCTTCCACGTCGGATTGGACTTCGTCAAGCAGTGGATTCTCCAAGAGGTGTTGTGTCAGGCTCTGTTGCAATTCAAGTCGCGACAACTGCAACAGCTTAATCGCCTGCTGCAGTTGTGGCGTCATGATTAGTTTTTGGCTCAGCTTCAGATCAAGACGCAGTTTCATGGCCGACCGTTTACTTTCCTACAATCTAAACTGTTCTCCAAGATAGACCGCTCTGGCTGTTTCGCTCTGAACAATCACGCCAGGAGGGCCTGATTCTAAGATCACCCCTTCATTAATGATGTACGCTCGATCAACGATGGAGAGCGTCTCCTGGACATTATGATCGGTAATTAAGATGCCGATCCCTTTCCCTTTCAGCCGCATAATGATCTGTTGAATATCTGCCACCGCAATCGGATCAATTCCAGCAAATGGCTCATCCAGCAGCATAAAGGATGGGGTGGCCGCCAGCGCACGCGTGATCTCCAATCGCCGCCGCTCGCCGCCGGAAAGGGCGTAGGCCATGCTTTTTCGAATATGTCCAAGGTCCAACTCTTTGAGCAAGGCATCGACCCGCTCATTTCGATCCTGACGAGCATATCCCAGCATTTCCAGAATGGCCAGAACATTATCTTCCACGGAGAGGCGGCGAAACACGGACGACTCCTGTGGCAGATACCCGATACCTTTACGCGCTCGTTTGTACATGGGAAGGTTCGTCACGGATTCGCCTTTGAAGGTGATCTCTCCTGCATCCGGCTGGCATAACCCGACCATCATGTCGAAGATCGTCGTCTTCCCAGCTCCATTCGGTCCGAGAAGGCCCACGACTTCACCTGCAAAGACTTCGATTGCCACACCTTTCACGACCTTTCGGCCACGAAAGCTTTTCATTAATCCGTTCGCCCGCAGTGATGTACCACTTGCTAGTGCCACGCTCTCCGCCAGCATCTTCGGTTCTTCCTCAATGCTTGGAGTCATTGCCCATGTTGCCCTTCGCCTTCAATCCGGATATGCGATCCTCCTTCGACCACGCTGCGTTCTTCGGCTAGATAGAGAATAATCTGTTTACCACTGACACGCGTCCCCTTTTCCCAAGCCACTGGATCGCCGGTCAACACGATTTTCTCACCCTCTGCAAAATACACAGCCTTTTGGCAGATCGCATTGCCATTTTCATATTTGATTTTGACCTGATGCGCCTCTCCGATCGCTTCAACACGATTCACCGAACGGCTCGACATCGTTGACCCTGGATGCCCTGCCGGAGAGATGGATGAGGCCTGACCGGAATCATGTGGCTCGTCTCCCTTCCGTGCTGTCGCCCCACCATGAGAATTCTTCGGCTGGAACGATACCACCATCTTATCAGAATGCACGATCAAGGAGCCTCGAGTGAGCACCACTGTCCCCTCGAAAACAGCCTGGCTATCCTGATTCCGCACCGTCATGCGATTGGAAGTGATGGTTGTTGGAACACCAGGTGCCTCTACGCTCCGCTTCAGACTCCCGGAGTCAGATGTGGGAGAGGCAGCCGAAGATCCTGATAATGTGACACTAAAAAGCAGACACCAGATCCACATGGACATCTTGGAGTATCTCAAACTCTTCGGATGGTATTCGCCCCATCAGCCCTTGCCCCTGAATCTCCAGCCCATGGCCGACGATCCGAACCGGAGCTGTCGTCCGGATCTCCTTCACCGCCTCTACCCATTCCAGCCGGGTGGTATAGATGGTGTACCCACTTCTGGTTTGCACGACGATAGGAGCTTCTTGATTGGCCAACACAAAATCCTTGGTCGCCGTATTAAAGGTACCCTCTTCACCATGGACGGTCACTTCGTCTCCGGATCCCCCATAAAAAGTCAGGACGACCTCCTGCAGTACTGCCCGCTTTTCTTGTTCAAAGAGGCGTGCCTGCTTGGCTCGTACCTGCCATTCCACAGTCTCCCCCTTCGACTGGGTAAAGGTAAACTCCCCCAGTTTCGCATCCGCCTTTTCAATTGCATTCAAGGAGATGGGTCCGCTACTAGAAGAAGACTCAGCATTTCTGAAGAGAAGATAACCAAGAAATACCATCAGAAGGACACTCAAGGAAAGAAGGGCTCGGCGGGCGAAAATTTCCCACATTTGTGAATGATTCTCCGGGCATAAGATACTAAACCCTGGCCTGTATCTGGCACGATCTTAGCATGTGCAATCAATCAAGTAAACGTCTCCCTAGAAATGAAAAGACTCCCACCCCTTACGGCGAGGGAGTCTTTTCATATTAGACCGTGTTGTCTGACAGAAAATTATGTAGACGGGGTCGCCGCTGCCGGTGAAGTCTGCTCTTGGCTTGCACCAGACTTCTTCTGGACCGTTGTGTCTTGACGAGCCACCAGCTCGATGGCCACCATTTCCGCAGCATCTCCGACACGACGACGAGTCTTAATGATTCTGGTGTACCCGCCAGGCCGATCCTTAAATCGCGCGGCAACGTCGTCAAAAAGCTTTGAGACCACGGACTTACTTCGAAGGAATCCCAAGGCCCGCCGTCGAGCAGGAAGCGTCCCTTCCTTCCCGAGTGTGATCATACGATCAGTAAATCCTCTGATTTCTTTGGCTTTCGCTTCCGTCGTTTCAATACGTTCGTGATCCAACAACGACGTGACGAGGTTTCTAAACAGGGCCCCTCTGTGTTTGGTCTGGCGACCAAGCTGTCGTCCTTTTTTTCTATGTCGCACGGTGTTCCCCTTGGCTAAGAATCATCATTCCGATTTCGGACTCCCGTTGTGTGGAGACGACGCCGCCTCAACCTTCGTTCCTAATGAAAGACCCATTTCAGTGAGAATTTCTTTAATTTCATTGAGAGACTTCTTACCAAAATTCTTCGTCCTCAGCATCTCCCCTTCAGATTTTTGGACGAGGTCGGCAATCGTCTTGATATTCGCATTTTTCAGACAATTGGCAGCCCGAACAGACAACTCTAACTCATTCACACTACGCGAAAGGTTCTTGTTCACTTCCCGATGAGATTCCTCATACCCAGCCTCGCTCTTCCCCTCGCTGCGTTCTTCTGGATTGATGAAGATATCCAAATGCTCGCGCAAAATCCCGGCGGCATTGGAAAGGGCATCTCTTGGACTGATCGTGCCGTCGGTCCAGATCTCCATCGCTAGTTTGTCATAGTCAGTCATACGCCCCACGCGGGCATTTTCGACATGAAAATTTACCCGTTTGATCGGAGAAAACACTGAGTCAATGGCAATCACACCAATCGGCAATCCTTCTTCCTTGTTGCGTTCCGCCGGGACATACCCACGCCCATGTTTGACCGTCATCTCAATATCCAACGTGGCATCCTTGTCGAGGGTCGCGATATGCAAATCGGGGGTGAGAATGGTCACCTCGGCATCGTGAAGAACATCTGAACCCTTCGCCTCGCCAGGCCCCTTCTTTTTCAACCGAATGGTCTTGGGTTTATCCGTATGGAGTGCCAAGCGTAGGCTCTTAATATTGAGAATGATTGCCGTGACATCTTCTGTTACGCCGGAGATAGTTGAAAACTCATGAACAACCCCCTCGATCTTTACAGTGGTCACCGCAGCACCTGTAAGCGACGACAACAAAATGCGGCGAAGGGCGTTACCAATCGTAGTACCGAACCCCCGTTCAAACGCTTCGGTCGTGAAGCGACCGAACGTGGGGGACTGCGTATCCTTGTCGACTTCCACCCGCATGGGGATCTGAAAGTCCTTCATCGCTTTGATCATGACCCACCCTCCATACCATCGAGTGACAAACACATTGACGGCTTACACCTGACCGAATAACAACCAGACCAGTGGGCTATCGAGAGTATAATTCCACCACCATCTGTTCGTTCACTGGTAACGTAATTTGGTCCTTGGCAGGAAGCGCCCGGACAATCCCTTTGAATGCTCCACGATCAAGCTCAAGCCATTCTGGAATTCCTCGACTATCAACCGACTCCAAGGCCGCCAGAATCGCGACTAGATCTCGACTTCGCTCTCGGATCTCAATAACATCACCCGGCTTTACTAAGGCACCGGCCACTGTAATCTTTTTGCCATTCAACGTGAAATGCCCGTGACTGACAAGCTGGCGAGCTTGCTTACGCGAAGCCCCAAATCCCAGGCGATAGGCGACATTGTCCAAACGACATTCAAGAAGACGCAATAGTGCATCTCCCGTGACTCCAGTCTGCCGTTCGGCACGTTCGAATACCCCCCGAAACTGACACTCCTGAAGGCCATAAATCCGACGGAGCTTTTGCTTCTCCCGAAGCTGCAGGCTATAGTCGGATGTCCTTTGGCGCCCCTGTCCATGTTGCCCAGGGGGATAGCTCCGGCGTTCGATCGCACATTTTTCCGTCATGCAGCGCGTGCCCTTCAAAAAGAGCTTTTCACCTTCGCGCCGACACAACCGACAGACAGGACCACGATACTTTGCCACTGATGCCTCCTCGGAAAAGAGCTGCCCGAGTCGTTGACTACCCCGTCACATAGAACCCCGAACCTCTACGACTCATTCGCTCGCATGAATTAGACTCGACGTCGCTTGGGTGGACGGCACCCATTATGTGGAATTGGCGTGACATCACGAATCAGATTGATCCGCAACCCTGCTCCCTGCAGAGACCGAATCGCCGACTCTCGTCCCGATCCAGGCCCATTCACGTACACATCAATCTGACGCATTCCACTTTCCATTGCTTTTCTCGCTGCGGCCTCTCCAGCGCGCTGAGCCGCAAAGGGTGTACTCTTGCGTGAACCTTTAAACCCCTGATTCCCGGCACTTGCCCAGACCACCGTATTACCGCTCATGTCGGTGATGGTCACAATGGTATTATTGAAAGACGCCTGAACGTGAGCCACTCCACTCTGAACGATCCGGCGCTCTTTCTTCTTGCCTTTTTTCACACTCATACTTGCTCCTCTCGATGGTGGAGTAGACTACGGACGAGCCCCTGGCTTGACTGCGGTCGGCCTTGGTTTACTACTCACACCGGCACGACGTCCTTTACGGGTTCTTGCATTTGTTTTTGTCCGTTGACCTCGAACAGGCAATCCTTTTCGATGCCGGAGACCCCGATAAGTGCCGGAGTCTACCAGACGCTTGATATTGAGTGACACCTCTTTCCGAAGATCGCCTTCGACTCGGTAATCACGTTCAATAATTTCACGTAATTTTACAATCTTGTCTTCGCTTAAATCTTTAATACGAACAGCTCCATCAACACCGGCTTCAGCGAGAATCTGCTGAGCCGAGGCTCGCCCAATTCCGTAGATGTACGTCAACCCGATGTCCGTTCGTTTATTTCTTGGTAAATCGACACCAGCAATACGTGCCATTCTTCCTCCAGATACGAGCATCAGGTGCGAGCCAGCTGCACCGCTCTCCTGACTCTACATGTTCAGAACTCAGCATCACCCATGCCACCACTCCATGGCTATCCTTGGCGCTGCTTATGTCGCGGATTCTTACAGAGGATCCGTACGACACCACGACGGCGAACGACCTTGCACTTCGCGCAAATAGGCTTCACTGACGACTTGACCTTCATGGCAATCCTCAACTCCCGTTACTTAAATCGATAGGTGATTCGACCTCTGGTCAAATCGTACGGAGACATCTCCACCGTGACCTTATCACCTGGCAAAATGCGAATGAAATGCATACGCATTTTCCCAGAGATATGAGCCAATATGATATGGCCATTTTCAAGTTTGACGCGGAACATAGCATTGGGAAGCGTCTCGGCAACTGAACCTTGAACCTCAATGATATCTTCTTTTGCCATATCGGTGGCTGTACCCTCTTGCTAACGGTAGTCTAATGCTTCTCTAACTCACTCAAGATACGAGGTGCGCCCGTTGGCTGTATGGCAATGGTATGTTCAAAGTGTGCGGATAAGCTCCCATCCACAGTGACCGCCGTCCACCGATCATCAAGAACACGAACAGCACTCCGCCCCATATTCACCATTGGTTCAATCGCCAAAACCATCCCCGACTGTAGTCGAGGCCCTTGTCCAGACTTCCCGTAGTTAGGGACTTGAGGCTCTTCGTGTAATTGCCTCCCAATGCCGTGGCCTACAAACTCCGTGACGACTGAAAACCCAGCGGCCTCTACATGGGCCTGCACTGCGTGTGAGATATCCGTCAACCGATTCCCAACAACCGCTTGCCTGATCCCAAGGTAAAGCGCTTCCCTTGTTACCTGTACCAACTTCTCTGTTTCTTGAGCGATTCGACCAACTGCAACCGTCACGGCAGAATCGCCATAGAATCCCCCCACAATCGCTCCAAGATCCAACCCGATAATATCTCCATCCTTCAACTTACGTTTCGATGGAATCCCATGAACAACCTGCTCATTAATAGAGGCACAGAGCGTTTTCGGGTAGTTCCTATACCCTTTAAATGCTGGAATTGCACCGCGCGCTCTAATTTCCCTTTCAGCGATCAAATCGAGTTCGTCTGTACTAACACCAGACCGGACAGCCTCCTTCACGATCTCCAACGCCTCAGCAACCACTCGGGAAGCCGCCGCCATAACTTCGATTTCGGCTGGCGTTTTCAGAATGATCATGCCGTCTGATATGCCGAGAGGGTCCGTACAAGCTCTTGATAGACTACCTCGACCGGTTCAGCGCCATTCAGATGGGACAACAATTGCCGCTGCTCATAAAAATGGATCAATGGGGCAGTCTGCTCTTCATACACCTTGAGACGCGTCTCAACTGCCTCTCGCTGATCGTCACTTCGTTGAACTAACAACTCACCACAGCGATCGCAAGCCGTGCCGTTCTTTGATGGAGCAAAATCCACATGATAAGTGGCTTGACACTTTTGACAACTTCGCCGTCCACTCAATCGCTTAATGATCTCATCCCTCGAAACTCTAAAGTTAATTACCCGATCAAGCTTGATTTCCTGGCCATCCAAAACAGCTGCTAGAGCTTCTGCCTGAGGAACGGTTCTCGGAAACCCATCAAGGATGAACTTCTTCGGCTGTGTTAATTCTGTCAGTTTTTCCTTTACCAATCCGATAACCACTGAATCAGGAACGAGGCGGCCCTGATCCATGTGCTCTTTAGCTTCCAATCCAAGCGTGGTTTTATTGCGAACAGCTGCTCGGAGCAAATCCCCTGTCGAAATCTTGGCGATGTGATACTGGGCTGCGATTTTATCTGCCTGTGTACCCTTCCCAACGCCGGGAGCCCCAAGAAAGACTACCCGCATAACTAACTACTTCTCCCTCTGAGTGGAGCCATGCCCTTTCCGAGAAACCCCTCGTAATTGCGCATAAGCATATGAGACTCAATTTGTTGGGCTGTATCCAAACCAACTCCAATAACAATCAGCAGCGACGTACCACCAAAATAAAACGGCACGTTCAGTTTGTAGATTAAAAGCTCCGGGATCACGCACACAATGGCGAGGTACATGGCTCCCGCAAAGGTAATTTTCGTCAATACGCTATAGATATAGTCAGAGGTTCGTTGACCTGGCCGAATACCTGGAATAAATCCACCATACTTTTTCATATTATCGGCCATGTCGACGGGATTGAGAACAACTGCGGTATAGAAAAAACAGAAGAACACGATCAAGCCAACGTACATCAGCGTGTATAGAAGTGATCCCGGTGCCAACTGGGCGCCAATGGCTTGAACCCAAGGCGTCTCGAAAAAACCTGCGATCGTTGCAGGAAAGGCTATGATCGACGAGGCAAATATTGGAGGAATCACACCCGCAGTGTTGATCTTCAGAGGGATATGCGTGCTTTGGCCCCCATAGACACGTCGCCCGATCACACGCTTTGCGTATTGGACCGGTATTTTCCTGCGACCACTTTCCAGAAACACAATCGCAGCAACCACGGCAACCATCAAGAGCGCCAGGCCAACAAGCAAAAATGCATTGAGCTGACCGATTTCGTAGAGATTGTAAGTCTGAGCCACTGCCGCAGGTAAACGAGCCACGATCCCAGCAAAAATGATCAAGGATATGCCGTTACCAATCCCCCGCTCAGTGATTTGCTCACCCAACCACATCAAAAATCCCGTACCAGCGGTGAGGGTAATCACTGTCATCAGACGGAAACCCCAGCCTGCGTTCAGGACGAAAGCCCCCTGATTCATCTGCTCAAGTCCGATAGCAATCCCAAACCCCTGAATCAATGCAATGCCGATCGTCCCGAATCGCGTATATTGAATAATTTTCTTACGACCCCGCTCCCCTTCTTTTGCGAGCTTCGTTAAATGAGGGATGACGACCGTGAGTAGCTGAAGAATAATCGATGCGCTGATATACGGCATGATACCGAGCGCAAAGATCGTCAACCGAGACAGCGACCCACCAGAAAAAATATCAAGGAACCCAAGTAATGATCCTCCTTGCTTTTGGAGGAAGTCGGAGAGAGCTTCACCGTTGATCCCGGGCGTTGGAATGTGGGATCCGATCCGATACACTACCAACATACCGAGCGTGAACAAAACTCGAGTACGCAGCTCGGGGATCTTAAAGATATTCTGAAAACTAGTCAGAAGACGTTCAAGCACCGCCGATAACCTCAACTCTCCCGCCAGCCGCTTGAATCTTCGCTTCTGCCGATTTACTAAACTTGTGCGCCTGAACGACCAATGGCTTCCTCAACTCACCAACGCCGAGGATTTTGATCGGCAACCGTTTCCGCTTGATCAGCCCAGCATCAACCATCGCCTGAGGAGTAACCGTCCCCTCCCCCGCCCACTGCTCAAAGCTCTTCAAATTGATAATGGAATACTCAATCCGCGAGGGATTTGCGAAACCAAACTTGGGCAGCCTCCTAACCAATGGCATTTGACCACCCTCAAACCCAGGGCGCTTCCCTCCACCAGACCGTGCCAATATTCCCTTATGTCCTTTGGTCGCGGTCTTTCCATGACCAGAGCCCGGTCCTCGCCCAATCCGTTTTCGACGTTTTTTTGATCCTGGTGCTGGAGCCAAATTATGAAGATTCATGGACGTCCAACCTCGAGCAGATAGCCAACTTTTCGAATCATCCCTTGAACTTGGGGCGTGTCCGGACGTATCACCGTCTGACGAATATGCCGGAGGCCTAATCCGCGCAGAACAAGTCTATGACTTTGTGGTGTACCAATCGGACTACGCCGTAACGTCACCTGAACACGCTGCCCCTCAGGGGCTGCCTTTTTTTTTGCCGCTGTCGTTCCCATTAGACCGTCGCCCTTTCATGCCCTTCAACCGCCGGCTGCCGACGGTGACGAAGCACATCCTCTATATTTCTCAGTTGAGTGAGGCCATCGAGTGTAGCACGAACCGCATTGAACGGATTCCCACGCCCCAAGGTCTTAGCAATAACATTGTGGGCACCAACCAATTCCACCACCGCACGAACCGCTCCTCCTGCAATAATCCCCGTCCCATCGACAGCCGGCTTTAAGAGCACATGCTCTGCTCCAAAGAGCCCATGAACTTCATGCGGAATCGTCCCACCCTTGAGTGGAACATGGACAAGATGCTTCTTGGCCTGCTCCACGGCCTTTGAAATCGCAACAGGCACCTCAGCAGCCTTACCCTTACCAATCCCAACCCATCCATGACCATCACCGACAACCACGAGCGCGCAAAAATTAAATCGTTTTCCACCTTTGACAACTTTGGCTACTCGGTTGATAAACACCACTTTATCTTTTAGGCTCAGTTCATCGGGATTGACTCGCACGCTCTCACCCCTCAGTCCAACGTTCAGTTAAATTCTGGAATAGAGAATTGCCACTGACCCTACTTGCCCATGCCACTCCAGGTCTTCATCTAAAATTTCAAGCCACCTTCACGAGATGCATCAGCCAATGCCTTGATGCGGCCATGGTACATCCGACCACCTCGATCAAAGACGACCGCTGTCACCTTCACGGCTTTCGCTCGATCAGCAATCAACTTCCCGACCGCCTTGGCCGCCTCAATTCCACCGGTCGACTTGACCGTTGTGCGAATCGACTTATCAAGAGATGACGCCGCAGCAAGAGTGGCTCCCCGGATATCATCGATCACCTGCGCATAGATATGAGCCGTACTCCTAAAAACATTCAGACGAGGACGCTCAGTTGTACCAAGGATTGCCTGGCGCACACGCTTGCGCCGCCGTTCTAGCTGTCGAAATTTATCTGCAGCATTCATTGTCAGTTCCTACTTCCCAGTTTTGCCTTCTTTTTTGCGCAAGGTCTCACCCGCATAACGAACACCCTTTTGTTTGTACACATCCGGGGGTTTAATGGCTCGTAGATCAGCCGCAACCTGACCAACCAATCGCTTATCAACCCCTTTGACATTGATGAGAGTTTGTTTATCGACCTTCACATCAATTCCGGTTGGGACTTGATAGAGAACTGGATTGATATACCCGACATTAAAGCTCAAGGTTCGCCCCTGAAGTTGCGTCTTGTAGCCAACACCGGTAATCTCCAGAGATCGCTCATACCCCTTCGTCACCCCCTGAACCATATTGCTCAACTCGGCACGAGTGAGACCGTGCAAGGCTCTTATCTTACGATCATCGCTGGATCGCCCGATAAGAACCTGGCCGTTCTTAATGGCCACATCAAGCCCCTGCACCATTGGCCATTCTAATTTCCCCAAGGGTCCCTTCACTGTCACAGTTGACCCGACAGCTTTTACTTCCACTCCAGCTGGAATGGTGATCGGCTTTTTTCCAATACGCGACATGATTTTCTACACCCTTCACCCGAGGTCAGAACAACCGATATCCTTACCACACCGAGCAGAGAACCTCGCCCCCGAGATGACTTTTGCGAGATTCTAGATCCGTCATGATTCCCTTGGATGTCGAAAGGATAGATACACCAATCCCATTTCGAACTTTTCGAATATCCTGACTGCCAACGTATACCCGACGGCCCGGCCTGCTGACACGCTCAAGCCCGGTGATCATTGGCTGTCCTTCCCCAAGATAGCGAAGACGCACATGTAGAACGGGATGTCCATCCTCGGTGCTGTCTTCAATCCCCTCAACGTAACCCTCCCGCTTCAAAATCTCGAGGATCGCTCGCTTGAGCTTTGAGGTTGGAACCGTCACTGTTTCAAAACGCCGTTGGGCGCCATTTTTTAATCTAACCAGAAGATCGCCGATTGGATCGGTAACCATGCTATGTCCTTCTACCCCTCAGTGCTATTCTTTTGTTGACTGCCATCTACCCATGAACTCTGGCTACCAACTTGACTTTCTCACTTCGGGGATCTCCCCCTTGAGCGTCAATATGCGAAAGCAGATTCGACACATTCGAAACCGACGCAAATACCCCCGCACCCTCCCACACACACCGCATCGATGATACTCGCGCGTTGAAAACTTTGGTTTCGCCGCAGCCTTATTTCTCAATGCTAAACGTGACACAGGAACTCCTTCCGTCCAACCAACATCCGAGACTTCTGCCGTTTCTTATGTCCTGAACGGCATCCCGAGGTGCTTTAACAAAGCTTTTCCTTCATCGTTCGTTTTTGCGGTGGTGACAACCGTGATGTCCATACCGTGAATTGAGGCCACCTCGTCATACTTAATCTCCGGGAAGATCAGCTGTTCCTTCAGCCCGAGGGTATAATTTCCCCGACCATCAAATGCCTTCGGAGATATGCCTCGAAAATCTCGTATCCGAGGAAGCGCTAACGTCACCAATCGATCAAAAAACTCGTACATCCGTCGACTACGGAGCGTAACCTTTGCTCCGATTGGTAGACCCTGCCTAAGCTTGAATCCGGCAATGGCCTTTTTCGCGCGCGTCACAACCGGCTTCTGCCCCGTAATCATGCCTAATTCAGTCACAGCACTTTCCAGAAGCTTTACATTTTGGATTGCCTCACCCATGCCGACGTTCAATACAACCCGCTCAAGCTTGGGAACCTGCATGACGTTCTTATAGCCAAACTCCTTCATTAAAGCTGGCACGACTTGCTGCTCATAGACATCTCGAAGTCTTGGCCGAAACTTGGACTCGGCACTTCCCTGATCAAGCTGGGGCGCCTCTTTCTTTGCTGATTTTCGCTCAGTGGGTTTACTTGTCGCTTTGCTTTTTGGTTCCTTAGCCATTGCCAACCCTATTCCAGAATCTCGTTAGATTTCTTACTGAAGCGCACTCGTCGCCCATCGGCTTGAGTTCGTATCCCTACCCGCGTCGGCTTCTGCGTGACCGGACAGAAAAACATCACATTAGACATTTGAAGCGGCGCCTCTCTCTCCAGGATACCGCCCTGCTTTGCCTTCTGATTAGGTTTAGTGTGTCGTTTAATAATATTCAGCTTTTCCACGACCACTTTTCCCGCCCGAAGGTCTACCGACATGACTTTCCCTGTCTTACCACGCTCACGACCGGAAATGACAATCACCGTATCGCCTTTTCTAATTCTGCTTTTTGAGAGTACTTGCACAACGCCCCTCGCTCGTTCGACCCTATAAAACTTCTGGTGCCAATGAGATAATCTTCATGAATTTCTTCCAACGCAGTTCTCGCGCGACGGGACCAAAGATACGTGTGCCAATTGGCTCGCCGTCCTTATTAATGAGAACACATGCGTTACGATCAAACTTTATGTAAGAGCCGTCCTCTCGACGAACTTCCTTCGTGGTTCGCACAATAACTGCCCGGCTCACATCTCCCTTCTTTACACTCGCCTGAGGGATAGCCTCTTTAACAGCCACCACAACGACATCACCTAAGGACGCATAGCGACGACGCGTCCCCCCGAAGACATGAAAGCACATGGCTTGTTTGGCCCCGGAGTTATCCGCTACGTCCATGTATGTATAGTTCTGAATCATTGATATATTCCTACGAATCTCAAATGTCGAACGGCGTCAAAAGAACGTTTCTATTTTTCAGGCTGCCCTTTTTCCATAACCTGAACGACGCGCCAGTTCTTTTCTTTGCTCAACGGACGGGTTTGAACCAGCTTCACCCGATCGCCGATCTTACACATGCCACTTTCATCATGAGCCTTTAACCTTGTCACCCGTCTAAGGACTTTCTTGTAGACAGGATGAACAACGGATCGAGACACCACGACGACAACAGTCTTCTGCATCTTGTTACTGACGACATCACCGTACCAATGACGCCGCTTTACCACCTCAGTCATAGCATTCCTTACCTTTTCGACTCGTCCGTTTGGCTCCGAACCTGATTAAGGATGGTCTTCACTCGCGCGATATCACGCTTCGTCTTTCGAATTTGCATTGGATTCTCAAGGCGACCCGTCCCGAACTGAAAACGGAGCGTAAACAGTTCCTGTACGAGCTGCTGCTCCTTCTCTTGGAGCTCAGCCGCAGCCATCCCTCTCAGCTCTTTCACATCTAGCGCCATATCAGCTCTCCAACTCCCATCCCAAGTTGACGTGTTACCTTTTTACCCAAACTCACCGCGGACGACCAACTTCGTCGCGACCGGCAACTTGTGAGAGGCGAGCCGGAACGCCTCCTTGGCAGTTTCTGGAGTAACTCCATCCATTTCGTACAAGATCCGACCCGGCTTCACGACCGCCACCCAGTACTCTGGATTGCCTTTCCCTTTTCCCATTCGAGTTTCAGCCGGCTTTTTTGTAATGGGCTTGTCCGGAAAAATTCTGGTCCAAACCTGTCCACCTCGTTTCACATATCGCGTAATAGCAATACGTGCAGCCTCTATTTGACGGCTCGTCACCCATCCCGGCTCCAACGCCTTGAGTCCAAATTCACCAAGGGTAATCTGACCGCCACGATAGGCCTTCCCATTCATGCGGCCTTTTTGCATCTTTCTAAATTTGACTTTCTTAGGGGCTAACACAGCTCAATCTCCTCACCCAAATCGTCTATCCAAAGTTGATTCCGCCTTCATGGGTTGCACTGGAAGAAGCTCGCCTTTATAGATCCACGTCTTCACCCCGATCTGTCCCATGGTTGTATGGGCTTCTGCAAAGCCATAATCAATTTCAGCTCGAAGCGTATGCAGGGGCACCCGCCCCTCCCGATACCACTCAGTCCTAGCGATTTCAGCACCACCCAAGCGCCCAGCTACCATGATCTTAATCCCTTGCGCTCCGAGCCGTAGCGCTGACTGCACGCTGCGCTTCATCGCCCTCCGGAATGCGACTCGCTTTTCGAGCTGCGTCGCGACATTTTCGCTGACTAGCTGCGCATCAAGTTCCGGCTTCTTGATTTCTTTTACCGTAACGTAAACCTGCCCTCCATACTGCTTCTCAAGATCGGCCTTCAGCTTATCGACCTCCGCACCTTTTCGACCAATGATGATGCCGGGTCGAGCAGTATGGATAATAACTCTTGTTTGATCGCCCGAACGCTCAATTTCTACCTTTGCAACCCCCGCATGATAAAGCCGAGCCTTCACGACTTTTCTAATTTTCACGTCTTGATGAAGCAACTTGGCATAATCTTTCCCAGCGTACCAACGAGAGCTCCAGGTGTAGTTATAACCAAGCCGATAACCAATTGGATGTGTTTTCTGACCCATGCTCGCTATGCCTCAATAAATTAAAATCAGCCTACTTCTCTTGCCCCCGACCATCGGATGCCGCGACCGCTACCGTAATGTGACTGGTGCGCTTCTGAATCGCATTGGCTCTCCCCATGGACCTAGCCCTCACACGCTTGTACGTAGGCCCACAGTTAACAAAAGCCCTCGAGACCACCATCGATTCACTATCACCCAACTCCTTCAATTCCGCATTAGCCACAGCAGAACGTAGAAGCTTCTCAACCACGCGTGCCGCGTGACGAGGAGTATGCTTCAGCATGGCCAACGCCATCGGAACTTGCTGACCCCGAATCATATCTATTACCGGCTTAGCCTTTCGTGGCGCAACACGGACAAACCTTAATATGGCATGTGCTTCACTCATCGTACAATCCCGTCACCCTTCAGCGTTCCGAAGTCAAATAGTCAGATCCCATCACCCAACACACCGATCACACCCGCCCCAGAGACTACTTCAGCGCGACGGCCTTCTCGGTCTTTGCTTGACCGTGGCCCTTGAAAAAACGAGTTGGCGCAAATTCACCGAGTTTATGCCCAACCATATTCTCGGTTACAAAAACCGGGATGAATTTCTTTCCATTATGCACCGCAAACGTATGGCCGATCATATCAGGCACCACAGTTGATCGCCTTGACCATGTCTTGATCAGCTTTCGATCCTTCGTCTGATTCATCTGCTCGACTTTTTTTAGAAGATGGCCGTCAACAAACGCCCCCTTACTAACTGATCTAGGCATTGCGCACTCCTGACTTACGTCGGGCAATTATGAACTTATCGGTCTTCTTATTTTGTCTCGTCTTATAGCCCTTAGTGGGAAGCCCCCATGGAGAAACCGGATGTGGATTACCTTGTCCGGATTTCCCTTCTCCACCGCCATGTGGATGGTCAACAGGATTCATGACCACGCCTCGAACATGTGGCCTTTTTCCCTTCCAACGGTTCCTACCCGCCTTCCCTACACTGATATTTTCATGATCCACATTCCCAACTTGCCCAACAGTGGCCATACAGTGACCCAAAACTCTTCGCATCTCTCCAGACTTGAGCCGAACCTGTACATATTCACCATCACGGCCCATAACCTGCGCGAATCCTCCGGCACTCCGTATGAGTTGACCACCCTTACCAGCCTTGAGCTCAATGTTATGAATCGTGGTGCCGAGCGGCATATTCACCAACGGTAAGGCATTCCCAGGTCTAATTTCTGCCTGTGGACCTGATTGCACTTCATCATTAATGGCAAGCCCAACTGGGGCTAAAATATAACGCTTTTCTCCATCTCGGTACTTAAGGAGAGCGATCCTCGCAGAGCGATTCGGATCATACTCTATTGCAGTGACTTTCGCCGGCACACCTACTTTATCTCGACGAAAATCAATAATTCGATAGAGTCGCTTGTGGCCAGCCCCACGGAACCGAACAGTCGTCCGCCCATCATTATTGCGCCCGCCGGTCCGCAGATGAAAAGAGGTCAATGACTTTTCAGGTCTCTTACTGGTCAATTCTTCGGTTCCCACTGCGGTCATCCCCCGACGACCAGGGGAGGTGGGACGATACACTTTTATTCCCATGAAGACGACTCCTAGATTTTCACCTTCAAATAACTACCAGCGAAACGGACACCGACTAAGCGCTTTCGTACATCTCAAGCTTCTCGCCTTCCTTGAGTGTGACAAATGCCTTCTTCCAGTCCGAACGCCTGCCAGCAAATCGGCCAAGACGCTTCATTTTCCCGCGCACGTTCATCAAATTCACTTTCTCAACCTTGACCTTCAACAACGACTCGACTGCCTGCTTCACCTGGACACGATTTGCCTCAGGATGAACCACAAAGCCAACCGTGTTGCTTTTTTCGCGAAGGCCTGTAATCTTTTCCGTCAACAGTGGTTGAACCAGTATCCAGTGCATACCTACATTCATGACCAGACCTCGTTTATCGCAGCCAATTCATGCTCAGAAACCACAACAACTTGAGCACGAACAACGTCATAGACATTCAGTTGATCCGCACCAAGCACCTTCACGGACGCCAAATTCCCCGCGGCCTGAATGATGCCAGACTGACTCTTCCCCGCAACCAAGAGCACCTCCGCACCTCCACCAAAGCCAGTCAATGCCTGCGCCAGAAACTTGGTCTTGGGCTGCTCCAGTGAAAGATCGGCAACGACAAACAAATTTCCACCTGCCACCTTTGCAGACAAGGCACTTTGAAGGGCAGCACGATATTTCTTCTTCGGCATCGAGTAGGCATAGCTTCTCGGCTTTGGCCCAAACACACTACCACCATGACGCCACACCGGAGATCGAAGCGAACCAGCCCTC
>JAMXAU010000172.1 GCA_024281365.1 Nitrospira sp. | reverse complement strand
ACGGCGGTGGAGATTGCCCTGAAGATGGCCGTTCAGTACTGGCAACAGCGCCATCCCGAAGCGGGCCCGAAGAATACGTTCCTCCATCTGAAACTCGCCTACCATGGAGATACGATTGGAGCCGTCAGCGTCGGCAACATCGCGCTGTTCCATTCGCGATTCAAGCCGCTCTTGTTCCCAACCTTGGAAGCCGAGCCGCCGCACTGTTACCGCTGTCCGCTCACGCTCACGTATCCCTCCTGCAACATGGCCTGCATGGAGCCGATCGAAACCGCTTTAAAGAACCGTCATCGGGAGTTAGCCGGTGTGATCATCGAACCACTCATGCAAGCTGCCGCCGGGATGATTCCTCAACCGCCCGGATATCTCACGCGACTCCGTGAGCTGTGCACACGATTCAATGTTCTCTTGATCGCCGATGAAGTGGCAACAGGCTTCGGACGTACCGGCAAGATGTTCGCCTGCGAGCAGGAAGGGGTCACGCCGGATCTGATGGCCATCAGCAAAGGACTCACCGGTGGATATATGCCTTTGGCGGCAACTCTGACAACAGCTGAGATCTATCAGGGCTTTCTCGGCAGCTACGATGAGTTCAAGACCTTCTTCCATGGCCACAGTTTTACCGGCAACCCTCTGGGCTGTTCCGTGGCGCTCGCCAATCTTAAGGTATTTCGCCAGGGAAAGACGCTCGCTCGACTCTCTTCCACAATCAAGCTGTTCAGCCGATGGCTCGCACCCCTCGCGGCGCTCCCTCAGGTCGGCGACCTTCGTCAGCGGGGACTTATGGCAGGAGTTGAATTGGTCATGGACAAACGGACCAAGACCCCCTACCCGCTCAGCGCCAAGGCCGGCCACCGCGTGGCAGCCATCGCCCGATCAAAGGGATTGATCTTGAGACCGATCGGGAATGTCCTCGTACTCATCCCACCACTCTCCATCTCCAAAGATGAATTGAAGAAAACGGTGGAAATTCTCAAGCAATCCATAGAGACTCTGCAAATAGATTTCTCTTCAACCCACGGTACGCCCAACAACCGGTAGTACGACATGCCTTCTATGAAGACCTGTGATTTTCTCATCATCGGCGGCGGAGTCATCGGCCTCAGTATCGCACGTGAACTCCGAACCAGGCGCGGAGATGCCAGCATCCTCTTGATCGAAAAGGAGCCCTCCTGTGGAGCCCATGCCAGCGGGCGCAACAGCGGGGTACTCCACGCCGGGTTCTACTACTCACCCGACAGCCTGAAAGCCAAATTTACACGCCTTGGGAATGAGCGACTCACGGCGTACTGTGAAGAGAAACAGATCTCCCTCAATAAATGCGGGAAACTTGTGGTCGCTAAAGATGCAGCGGACTTACCCTCACTTGACGAGTTATTCCGTCGAGGCCGGATCAACGGCATTGAACTCCAACCGCTCACGGAAACAGAGGCCAAATCGATCGAACCTCGAGTCAAAACGTATCAACGGGCACTGTTCTCCCCCCGCACGTCGACCGTCAACCCTCTCCATGTCGTCAATGCGATGCAGCAAGATGCGCTTCGTGAGAATATTCATATTCAGTGCGGCACGGCCTATCGAGGGCGAGACAACGGGACCGTTCGAACAAACCAGGACCGCATTGCCGCCGGCTATGTCGTGAATGCCGCAGGTCTCTACGCCGATAAAATCGCCATGGAGTATGGCTTTTCTGAAAAATATCGCATCCTCCCGTTCAAGGGGCTTTATCTGTACTCTGATGAACCCCCAGGTTCGATTCGCACGAATATTTATCCTGTCCCCGATCTCAGAAACCCGTTCCTTGGTGTTCACTTCACGATCACAGCGGATGGGAAAGCCAAGATCGGCCCGACCGCCATCCCAGCCATGTGGCGTGAAAACTACGACGGGTTTGGGAATTTTGATCTCGGCGAGCTGGTTGAAGTCGCGAGCCGAGGACTCGGGTTGCTGACCGGAGCGGGATTCGACTTCAGACGGTTGGCGCTGGAGGAGATGGCCAAGTATTCCAGGAGCAAAATGGTGTCGTTGGCCTCTGTCCTCGCCGAGGGAGTAGACGAACGCAATTATCACAAATGGGGGCGACCCGGCATTCGCGCGCAACTTCTCGACATCACCAAAAAGAAACTCGAAATGGATTTTGTCCTCGAAGGCGACCATCGTTCGATGCACGTGCTGAACGTCGTTTCTCCCGCCTTTACCTGTTCACTCTCCTTCGCCAGCTACGTCTGCGACCATATCGACAGGGCGACCGGCTGACGCACTTCAGCACAGACGGACTTCTTCGCCCACGCCAAACCGAAGACAACGTGCCGCACTCTCTTCCTGCAGAAAAATCTCCAAGTTCCCGCCGCTATTGATCAGCGCAGACGGACTCTGACGATAGCCTTGGCTGTAACTTCCGACCAAATCATTGATAATATAAGTTCCGATGTGAATCTCGACAGGTTGTCCCGTCACACCTCGAAATTCTCGGATCTGCCTCGCGGTGATGTTGGAAATAAGATTCCCAAATCGATCGACAGACGCGATCTTTCCAATCAGCACATCCTCGTGCCAGACCGGCATCGCAACGGAACGCCGAATTGGATCCTGGACGGTCGGTCCAAAAAACGACGGCGGGACACCTTTGCTCAACCAGGCGGCAGCCGGAGCAAACACATCTCGACCATCAAAGGTCGATCCGGCCGTTTCCAAGCGATACTGTGGGTCGGTGATCTGCCAGACCTTGGCTCCGACCTCCTGTTCCAAAATTTCCGTGAATAACCCGTTATCCGGACCGACAAACAAGAACCCCGCAGCAGACACGAGCAATGCCCGACGTTCGGTCCCGACTCCGGGATCAACGACGGCGACAAAAATCGTTCCTGCCGGAAAGTACCGATAACAGGACTTCAGGAAATACCCGGCTTCCTGAATCTGATGCGACGTGATCTGATGAGAGAGGTCGACAAGCAGCGCGGACGAATTGATCGAGAGGATCACCCCCTTCATGCTGGCGACAAAGCTGTCACGTTCTCCAAAATCCGTCAGCAAGGCGATGAGGGGTCGTGCCTCAGGCACGTCAACATTCCTCGAATTTGATCTCCACGACTTCGTATTCAACCATCTTGACGGGAGTCTTCACCTCGACAAAATCACCGACACGTTTCCCGATCAAGGCACGACCGACGGGCGACTGCACTGAGATCTTGTTGAACTTCATATCGGCTTCATCTTGCCCGACCAACGTATACTGTTTCTTGGATTGCGATTCCTGCTCAACCACCAATACCGTCGCCCCAAAGACGATGGTCTCGCTGGTGCGCCCGGTGATTTCCACAATGCGCGCGTCGGCGATCTTTCCCTCAAGTTCGGAGATCCGTGACTCAATGAAACCCTGACGCTCTTTGGCGGCATCGTATTCGGCATTTTCACTGAGATCGCCGTGCGCTCTCGCCTCCGCAATCGCCTCGATCACCTTCGGACGCTCGATTTTGCGCAGTCGAACGAGTTCAGCCTGTAACGCTTCAAAGCCTTTCTTGGTGATTGGTGTCGGCATGCTCCGGTTGCTCCTCAACTGGGTTAGGCCTGATGATACTCCTGCAATGTCCGGATCGATAGATCTTTTTTCAGGATCGCCTCGATCGCCATCGCCGCGGCGTGGGCCCCTCGCATGGTCGTGAAATAGGGGATCCCCCGATGGAGTGCTTCTCGTCTGATGGCGAGCGAATCGACATGCGCCGAGGCCGTCCGTACCGTATTGACGACAATGGCCACCGAGCCGTTCTTAATGTGATCAACGATATGCGGTCTGCCTTCGGCCACTTTATTCACGATCTCCACGGGAAGTCCATGCTCTCGGAGATAGCCGGCAGTCCCGCTCGTTCCCTGAATTCGCATCCCCAGTTGACTCAACGCCCTCCCTACTTCGAGCGCAGCAGGACGATCCGATGCTTTCACGCTAATGAACGCCGTTCCCGACGTCGGCAACACAGCTCCGGCCCCCGCCTGGGATTTTGCAAATGCCCATCCAAAATCTTCGTCCAGGCCCATCACCTCTCCGGTCGATTTCATCTCCGGCCCGAGCAGCACATCAACGCCTGGAAATTTATTGAAGGGGAATACCGCCTCTTTGACCGAGAA
>JAMXAU010000171.1 GCA_024281365.1 Nitrospira sp. | reverse complement strand
TACATCAACGCGTGGTTTATCGGTGGCACCCCGAACCTCGTGACCGGTGTGTATGTGGGATTCGACGACCGGCGGTCGCTCGGAGAGAGCGAAACCGGAGCTCGGTCGGCCCTGCCGATTTGGATGGCCTTTATGAGAGAGGCCTCAAGCAGCTTCCTGTCGTCCCCTTTGAGATCCCCGATGGGGTCACCTTTGTCAAAGTTGACGCTTCGACCGGCCTCTTGGAGGCCGACCAGGATGGCGAAGGCCAACAGGGAACCGTGGAACTCTTCGCAAAGGGGAGTGAACCGACTCAGGCGGTCCAGCGCAGACTCGACCCAACGGATTTCTATAAGCTGGATCAGATCCCTGAAGGACAACCGACCGGTGACGTCGAGCAGTAGGACTGAGAGGCGCACGGTGGAGGTGATGAAAGAGAGGAAGATCTCGGAGAGCGGTTCGGTCTCGTCGTTTTACGATTTCGAGTCTTGATACTCCTCGTGCCATACCATCTGGATCGTTTCTAAAATCTTTTCATTTGATTTCTTAGGGTCATCCTTAAAATCAGGCAACGCCACGATCCAGGCATGCATATCCGTGAAACGTACGGTCAACGGATCCGTCTCAGGGTGTTCTTCCACCAACCGGATGGCGATGTCCTCGGCGTCCTGCCATTTCAGATCCATTGCGCACTCCTTACGAGCATAAGGCGTATGGCCTATAGCCGGTGGCTCCAACCATAAGCCATCAGCTATATGCCATACGCTCTTTTTACGTGACTTCTGTGACTTTCTTCCCTTGCAGACTTTTCTTGAGCGAATCGTTCAGCATCACCACGTTCAACTGTTTTGCGGCCTGTTCGAGTTCTGCCATCCGCGCACGGATGATACGGGGATCCGTGCCCATCCTTCGCTGTCGCCAGCTGAGACAGTGCGTTCCGAATACCCTCCGCTTCATCCGCCGTGATCAGGTCTCCCGCTTCCGCCAGCGACTTCTCGGTTGTCTTCAGCAGGGCTTCGGCATCCAACCGGGCTTCAATCAACTTCCGAGCGCTGACATCGTCGGCCGCAAACTTAAACGAGTCCTCGATCATCCGCTCGACTTCCGCATCCGCGAGCCCATAGGAAGGTTTGACTTCGATCGACTGGCTCTGGCCGGTTCGCATGTCAGTCGCCGTGACGTTCAAGATGCCGTTGGCATCGATCAGAAAGGTCACCTCGATGCGCGGGACGCCGGCCGGAAGTGGCGGTACTTTCAGCCGGAATCGTGCCAGGCTCCGGTTATCCTTGACGAGCTCGCGCTCGCCTTGCAGGATATGAATATCGACGCCGGTTTGCCCGTCGACGTAGGTCGTGAACAGTTCCTTGGCGCTTGCTGGGATGGTCGTGTTTCGGCGGATCAAACTGCTCATGACACCGCCCATCGTTTCAATGCCGAGCGACAGGGGCGTCACATCTAACAGCAACATGTCCGTCGTCCCACCGCTCAGAATATCGGCTTGTACGGCGGCGCCGAGTGCGACGACTTCATCCGGATTCAAATGACAATGGGGTGCCTTCCCAAACAGCGCCTCGACGCTTTGGCGGACCAGCGGCATGCGGGTGGAGCCACCCACCAAGACCACCTCGTCGATATCTGTTGAGGTGAGTCCGGCGTCCTTTAAGGCCGTGCGGCAGGGAGCCAGCGTCCGTTCAATCACACGTATCGTCAGCGACTCAAGCTGATCGCGTGTCAGCTCTCTGGTGAAGTGTCCTTTGTCGTCCGGTAGTTCAATGGTGATGGTGGTCTTGAGATCATCAGAAAGGCGGACTTTGGCTCGCTCTGCTTCCAGTCGAGCGGCCTGCATATGATCGGAGTATTCGCTCAGGTTGATCCCGTGCTGTTCTTGGATCTGTCCGATAAACAGGTCGACAAGCAGCCGGTCGAGATCATCCCCTCCCAGATGCGTATCGCCATTCGTCGCCAAAACCTCAAAGATCCCGTCTTTCAGTTTCAAGATTGAAATGTCGAACGTGCCGCCGCCGAAGTCATAGACCGCAATGGTGCCCTGTGTGCGCTTCTGAAGTCCGTACGCCAGTGAGGCGGCCGTCGGTTCGTTGATGATACGTAAGACTTCCAACCCAGCAATGAGCCCGGCATCCTTGGTCGCCTGCCGTTGGCTGTCGTTGAAGTAGGCAGGAACCGTGATGACGGCTTTGCCGATACTCTCTCCCAGATAGGCCTCCGCGCGTCGTTTCAATTCCTTGAGGATCATGGCGGAGATCTGTGGGGGGGAATAACGCTTTTCGCCGAGCTGAATCCTGATGACGCCGCCGGTCTCCGTGAGTGTGTAGGGGAAATAGGCCAGTTCGTTTTGCACATCGGCAAGACCCTTGCCCATAAAACGTTTGACGGAATAGACCGTCCGCTCGGGGTTTCGCGTCAAGTGTTCTTTGGCCGAATCGCCGACAATCAATCCATTGTCCGTCAAGGCGACAACCGATGGCACCATCGTCCGGCCGTTGCGGTCAGGGACGACGCAGGGCTGGCCGTCTTTCATGTAGGCGACCAGCGAATTGGTTGTGCCGAGGTCAATGCCGACGATTCTTGTCATATTCTTCTAATGCTGGCCGGAATGTCTCAGGCAATCGTTGTCGCGAGGTCGTTGACGATACTGGTGATGTACGTTCGGTTGGAGAGGAGGTCACGTATCTGTTTCAGGAGCCGGTCCCGTTCCACACGCGTCTGGCTTGTTGCTTCCCCACGGTCTTGTAGCCGGTCCCACTCCGTAAACAGCTGCTGCAGTTGCGCTTCCATCTCCTGCTTGCGTTGCTCCAGTGTTCGCTGTTCGGCCTCAAGGGCAGTACGGAGCTTATGACTGTCTTGCGAATCACGTTCCGATGATCGGTATTCCTCAAGCGTATCTTGGAGTTCCAAGATCTCTTCAAACAGGTCGGCTGGGGGAGACGTTCGGATGTCTTTCACGGAGCCGGCTTCGAGGCCCAACAGGTATTCCGCGCGTTGAATGGGGTCACGGAGTGTACGATAGGCCGTATTCAGGACTGCGGCATTGCCGAGGCTGATCGTTTGTTCCGCCGGACTTTTCGTCTGATAAAAGTCCGGATGGAATGTCCGGCTCAACTCGTAGAACTTGGCCTCGAGCTTCTTTGGGTCCAGTGTGAGACGTCGAGGAAACCCGAGACAGGTGAAATAGTCGGTCTCTTTTGAAACCGGCTGGACTTTGACGCACCGTTCGCAGAAGTACTCCCCTGTCACCGCAGACTGGCAGTGCCAGCACATGCTCCGGGCCATCTGCAGGCCGCGCGGTCGTGGCGATTCCGGTGTATGTTGATCCATGGGGAATTCGGCGTGGTGTGCGCCGTACCAATCAGTTCAAAAACTCATTGAGAATCAGGCTGAGAACGACTCTCCGCAGCCACAGGTTTTATTGGCATTGGGGTTGAGAAACTTGAAGTTTCCCCCCATCAGGTCTTTTTGATAATCCAATTGGGTGCCTTGGAGATAGATGGCGCTCTTGGCGTCGATGATGACCTTCACTCCGTTGATGTCATACACTTGGTCATACTGGCCGATCTTGTCGTCGAAATTGATCGTGTAGCTCAGGCCCGAGCAACCGCCGCCCTTCACGCCGAGACGAAGGCCGCCTTCCTCGATCCCCTGTACGTTGATCAATCGCTTGACCTCAGTCACGGCAGCATCGGTGAGTGTGATGACCGGAGCCTGAGTCTCGACATTCGTTGTATCCATGGGGCACTCCCTTCGTAGATGTCTCCGTTACTTGGTGCCGGACGCGTCTCCGTCGGATTTCTTCTGATAATCGGCTAACGCGGCTTTGATCGCATCTTCCGCGAGAACCGAACAGTGAATCTTGACCGGCGGCAGATTGAGCTCCTGGACGATGTCCGTGTTCTTGATCTGTTGCGCTTCTTCAATCGTTTTGCCCTTCAGCCATTCGGTGGCCAAGCTGGAGCTGGCGATGGCCGATCCGCAGCCGAACGTCTTGAACTTGGCATCGACGATCGTATCGTTCTGCACCTTGATCTGCAGCTTCATCACGTCGCCGCACTCCGG
>JAMXAU010000003.1 GCA_024281365.1 Nitrospira sp. | reverse complement strand
AGATCCTTCGAAAAGAGCACGTCCAGGGTCCAATCCAAGGCTACAAGCACTTTCTTCTCAAAACGAGGGAGTTTCAGCAAGTAGATCGTTCGCCACAGCCACCAGGCAATGAAGCCGGAAAAATTGACGCCGAGAATGTTTGCAACACCGGTTCGCTTCCCGATCGGGGCAAGCAGCCCTATCGTGGAGTAGACAAACGGTCGCTTCCATCCCTGTCGAATCGTTGCCAGGATATTCTTCGCTGCTACCCGTCCTTCACGTAGCGCGTGTTGCGCGGTCGGAGGATGAAATGCACCCGTTTTTCGGTCAGGCACCATCGCACAGTCGCCCAAGGCCCAGACCCCGGGCCATCCAGGAACCTCCAAATACTCATTCACGAGGACCCGTCCCTTGGCTTTTGGGCAGGGGAGTGTGCCCAATAGCGCATGGGGACTGATGCCGGCGGTCCAGACTAGTGTATTAGTCGTTACCGTCGTTCCATCACTGAGGGTGATGTCGTGGTCCGTCACGGCGGTGACTTTGCAGTTTGCATGGATTTCCACCTTCTGCTCCGTGAGTTTACGTTGTGCGTAGGTCCCGAGCTTCGCTCCGAGCTCCGGCAAGATGACCGGTCCCGCACTGACCAGAATGACCCGCAGCATATCTTCCCGTAAATGCACAAAGAACTGCACCGCCTCCCGCAGAAAGTCATTCATGGCCGCAATGGTTTCGACTCCGGCAAACCCACCTCCAGCCACCACGAAATTCATGAGGCCGGTACGGAGCGAGGCGCCACACGCAAAGTCGGCCTCTTCCAGGTTCGCGATGAGGTGGTTGCGCAGCGAAATTGCGTCACTGAGCGTTTTCATGGTAAAGGCACGGCTGGCCAAGCCCGGAATATCAAAGAAATTCGTGCTGGCTCCAAGTGCCAACACGAGGTGGTCGTACGGCAGCGCATGGCAATGTTTGTCATGCCCATGCGACAGGCCGACGCGTTTCTGTTCCAGATCGATGACTTCGACCTCGCCATGAAAGAACGCTACTTTGCATAGCAACTTGCGGATGGGGCTCACGATATTGGTGACATCGAGGTCGCTCGCCGCCACTTCGTGCAGCATCGGGGTGAAGAGAAAAAAGTTGTCGTGGTTGACGAGGGTGACGTCTAGGTTCGCACCTTGCTCAAGTGCCCGTTCGAATTCCAGCGCGGCATACATTCCGCCGAACCCTCCACCCAGAATCAAGATGCGTGGCTTTGCAGTCGACATCACGCCTCCCTAATGGGTGACCTGGTTACTGGGTGCAGCGAGAGATGTCGGTGCAAGAGAGCGGGATATGTCATCATGAGTGGATCGCAGTCAAAACCATCGTTTGGAAACCGATCGAGTTAGGCAATGTTCAAGATGTTGCGGATGTTGATCGCTACAGGAGAAGCATACCATGCAGTGCCGATTGACGCGGTTTACAAGATACCGTTGACTCGACATGTGATTTGCGTTCACAGTATATGTGAGAGGTGTCTTGCGTACGGCAAGTGTAGCGATACAATCGACATTCCCGAACTTGAGTTGCGCTGCACCTGATGTTATGCAATTCCATGAGACTATGGTAGAAAAGAGGGGTATCAGAGGGGTGTGGGTTGAGTGTTGGCTTGTTACCGACAGGATATGATGACGTCGATCTGCTGTTCTGTGATGCTGCACGTCTGTGGCTCTGTTAGCGTGCGAGAGGCGCTTTGAGTCTGACAATCAGGGAGGACACATGATCACCTGGTGGCTGCTTGGTGGGCTCGTAACAATGGTGGCCGGAGTTGTCTTATACCGAGAGTGGAAGATTCGCCGTCAACCCATGTCTGGGTCTGTTTCCGTGATGACGAAAACAACAGATGGCCAGTTGCTTCAGTTTCTAGTTCGACCCACCAGGAAGATCGGAAGAGAATAAGGGTGGGGTGAATCCTACGCCAGAATATGGTTGAAGTCGGACTGACCTCCTCGGTCGTCAATCGCTTAGTGTGATACCGACCCTCGGCCTCGGACAGACGGGCTCAATTGCCGAGGAAGTTCGCCCACGGTACCACGCGATTCATCTCGTCGAGAAATCGTTCCCGGGGGGGTGGGTTGCGATACTGTTCGAATGGGACTTCGGCAAACGTCTGTTGCTGCATGATGGCCTCCCGTTCAGTGCTGCAGTCCTCCCCACCGTCCGCCAACGGGAATAAATCAGACCTCCCTTAGTTGTTATTTATGGTGGGTGAGGATATCGCAGAAGGCGTCTCATTCCGGCCGATCATAAATTGGTCAGGCAATCCAGGAGTTTCTATGGTGGTGCACCATGTCTGGACCAACTAGCCGGTGAGCATGGCCTGGCCAACTTGCAAAGCCTGTGTGAAGAATTTGGCTCAGGAGTTCAGCTGTTGTATCCGTTTGATCGAACAGTAGAGGGCATAGCCTTGTGCGATCATTCCGGTTACCAGTAATCCAAGTGCAGTCTGAAGCCAGTGTGATTCAGGATGATCGAGCCCATACATTCCAATCACGAACCCCAGTGCGATGGCAACGATCCCGACCGAGCGTGCGACGATGGCGCTCAGCCGCCAGTTTTTGGGGGAAGGGGTTTTAGAGGGCTGCATGGACCCATAGTACTCGTCGTTTGATCGAAGATCAATTTCAGAGACTGAGATGGTCACTTCCTACCGGTGATAGCAGTTCATGGCTGGATCATCCGGTGGTGAGTTTGCCGCGCAGCTTGGACCCATAGGCCGCGGTGCTCGGACATATCCCTCCACAGTGTAATTCTTTTTTAACATCTCGATGTGTAGCTCGTGGCAGGATCCCGAGCACCCAGTTGTCGTGGCCAGGGGATTGTCTAGGACCATGGATTTTCCCCCGACCGGGATAAAGCGGGGATACGTGATGGTTGTTGAGCCGAAGGTGAGTTGCCCCTGCTGGGTAGATTGCTCTACTCGAGTGGTAAAGGTTGGGCGAGGCCGGTCCGGTCTCAATACCGTGGCCCATGTGGGATCGTCAGGGGCGTAGAGAAAAGCATTGTTGCCACGATGACACGCGGTACAGCCGACGGTGCCTGGAGCAAACCCCTGAACGGGATCGCGAAGGGCGGTGATGGGGATATCAGTTGTCGCAGGTGTCCAGTGTGATTCTGGGGAGCTTGGGTCGTTCCCCCAAAAACAGGCGTGTCCGGTCGTGGCACTCTGGCAAATGATTTGAAATGATCCTCCATTCCTCCCGAGTGCGATGCAGGCACCCCTTCCCTGGGTTGGTGCATAGGACCAGACGCTCGCGAACGAGGTTGCGTCAACCGGAGTCTGGTCCAGACTATTTGGCGTAAGTAGTATGGTTTTGAGATCGCCGTGGCTCACCCATTCCGAGGAAGATCGTTTCCAGTCAGGCGGAATTGGGACGTCGTTCGTACGGCATGTTTCCATGTAGTTGTCTTCACTGTAGACGGCCGTGCTCGATATCTGAGTTGACGGAGGGAGTTGAGAGGATGTCCGTTCGGTTGCTGGTCCTTTCGATGAGCAACCTGCGAGACACACACACGCTAAGGCCATGCCACACAAGTTAAGAATTCCTCTCCGTGTTCTGTGCTTCCAAGGCCTCATCTTTCACACCTCCGATAGAGCTGGCGATGGGTAACGTGTCTGCTGATATATTGCAGAGTATCAGTCTCTGCTCATTGGCTGTGCCTAGTCCTCTATGCAGGGAGGTCAAACCTCTGGAGGCTATGATCAATGCCAACTTTTGAGGGAATACCGTTTTATTCTCCGCTGTCTTAATCGCCGGTTGACTGAGATCAGAATCAATCAGACTTTCCTTGGGAGACGGATGTTGAGAACCTGCGCTGTTGGGTAAGAGTCTCTCGCTTGGTTCGGAAAAAATCCTGCAAGAGTTCTCGGCTCTCCTCCTCACGTAGGCCTCCGGTCACCTGTACTCGATGATTGAAGCGGCGCTCAGTGGGAATATCGAGGATTGAGCCACAGGCTCCTGCCTTGGGATCCCAGGCGCCAAACACAAGTCTTGCGATACGTGCTTGCACAATCGCCCCGGCACACATCGGACAGGGTTCCAACGTGACGTATAGTGTGGTGTCGGTGAGGCGCCACGTCTTCAATTGTTCTGCGGCTTTTCTGATGATCAGGATTTCGGCATGCGCCGTTGGATCCTGCGAGATCTCTCGATAGTTATGAGCAGCCGCGATCACATGGTTGTCAGACACCAACACGGCGCCAATCGGGACTTCCCCGACGAGAGGTGCACGTCGAGCCTGTTGAAGCGCCAGTCCCATGAAATGGGAATCACTACCGTCAGGTTGTATCGATGGAGATGTTGTAGAGCTTGTCACGGTCACTCTCCATGCTAGCACAGGAGCCGGAGAGAGGGACAGGAGCGCGGAGAATTCGTAAAGGAGTGTTGTCCGGTACTCTTATGGTAAGACTGTTGGTCTTGTACGTTGTGGCGTGAGGTGGCTTTTCAGGTCATCCAACTCGGCTTCGCGCTGGATCAATTGATCTTTCACCTCCGCCATTTCTGCCAGACGCCGCTGCAGTTCTTCCTGCGTCTGGGCAAGAGACGTTTCCCGCTCCTTAAGTTGTTGCTGGAGAGTGGCCAGTTTGGCACGTGCCTCGTCCGCTTGTGCCTGCAGTTCCGCAACTTTGCTTGCAGTAGCTGCTTCTTGGGGGGAGGAATTCCAACTCAAGAACGCCACGATACCCAGGATGGCGAGAAACACCATACTGAGTACCCACCCAAACGACGGCCTGGAGGCCGTAGATGGTGGGAACAGGTGATTCATCCATTCACCGGGCTCAAGGCTGGGTTTGGCGGGTGAATCGAGAGCCTCCTCCGCTGATTGAGGCATGGTGCGGGCGCCCATGATCTTTGCCTTTAGATGCCGGGGGGGAGGGACAAGCGCGAGTTCAAAGGGAAGCGCCACCGCGACCGACTGATATTCCTTCAAGATGGTACGGCAAGGGACACATCCTGAAAGCAGATGGGCCTCCAGGGCTTGCCGTTCGGTCTTTTCGAGGGCGCCGATCGCATAGAAAGGAACGGTGTCTTCGAGATCTTGGTGTGTCATGCCGAAAGATCTTGCTCCCAGTAGGTGTGTAGGGACTTATGCAGTTGCGACATGCCGAGCTTGAGTCGCGTGATTACCGCATCGAGCGGCTGATTGAGTCGCGTTGCAGTCTCCGCTGGAAGTAGGCCCTCGTAGTATGCCAGTTCGATTGCCTGTCGATGCGCCTTCGGCAGATCTTCGAGTGTCTTGCTGATCACGGTCCGAAGTGCTTGGTCCGCTGGACTCTCAAATTGGCCAGGTAGGGCGGCAGACTCGGTGCCGTCTGTTGGCAAGGTCTGACGACGCAGTTGAGGGTCGGAGGCTCGTAGTCGATCGATGGCTCGACTGCGGGTGAGTGTGATAAGCCAGGCGATTGGTGTACCACGTCCGACGTCATAGCGAACAATTCGTTTCCAGATATCAACGTAAACTTCCTGCAGGATATCAGCAGCGTCCTCTCGGCGACCGAGTATCCTCAACGCCAAGCTGAAGAGGATGGTGCTCGATTGATCATAGAGTTGGGTGAAGGCATGATTGTCCCCCTTGCCGGCTTGAATGGCGACTTTTGGGTCAATCGTTGACGCGGCGTGCTGAGCGGCAGTGTCCATAGCAATAATAATGATCTGGAGCAGGGCGACGATCTATCAACCGGTCACAACTATAGCACCCTGAATCTTCGGCAAGAAGAAAACGCGCAAAAGAATGTCGATACCCACAGGCTTGAAAATGGAATAGTTGTTGATTTCCATGGAGGCTGTTCCATCGCGGCTCTATCAGTGCGGAGGGACTCTTACACGATCCGACCGTGTTCATGGCGAAAGCCGCTATGGCCAGTGCTGGGGTGGGAAGGTGACGTCTCACACGAGCAGTCCTCTGAGGAAGCTGTCAGCGTGTGAGGGTGACAAACATACCGTCAACTTCGATTGCGCTTGAAGTATGGCACTAGAATGGCTGCTGCTTCGTGCGCGCCATTGGGTTCTGGAGGTGGAGTTGTCGCGGGGAGCTTGATGGCGCTCTCCAGCGTTGTCGCCCAGTGCCCCTTCATGAAGTCGTCCATGGACAGTTCGAGCCCTCTTCCGTAGCGGTGCAGGTAATCCACGAGAGATTGTTCGTCTCCGAAGTTGTATCGACGAACGTACACAGTCGGGACTTGTAAGGCGACGGCTTCGACCACAGTTCCGTAGCCTGGTTTGGTCATGATGACATCGACGGAGGCAAGCAAGGTCTTAAAGGAGAACGGAAGAGACTTGATAGAGGTGAATCGCTTACTTTCCCTCGGAGTTGAGCCGTCAAATAGAAATTGATGCCCAGGAAGTGACTCAACTGTCTCGAAGGGGAGCGAAGTCAACGGAACTCCGCCAAATCCGATCAGGACCGTTCGATTCCCCGGTCTAAGGGACAGAAACTCGGTCAGGTGTGGACGGGCGGCAATGGCCGGTTCGGCAATCGGGGGAATCACGTGTATGCGCTGGAAACAGTCCAGTGCGGGAGAGGGAGTGATGCGTAGCCCAAGATCGGCTTGCCCATAGGCCTGGCGGATGGATTGCATGATCGATTGGGTGTCGATCCCAGGAGGAGCCTGGTATTCAGACAAAATCAGATCCCATGTAAAACTGGCGAGCGCCACGGTTGGAATCGCGGCGGCCTTTCCAGCCGCCACTGCCAGGTACGGGGTGTCGGCAAGAATCAGATCCGGTTTCGCCGTTCGCATCGATTCAATTTCAGCCTGCAGCCGCTCGCTCCATGTGCGGTGAAATTGGTGGTGCTCACGCCAGGTTGCCTCAATATTGATCCTCATGGGACCCTGTTGAACGCAACCGACGTCTTGTTGGACGGGACTGATTTCCCACGGAATCTTGAGCCGATCGACAAAGAATGTTTCAGGAACGGTCGTGCGTAGGAGCACTCGGAGGTCTGGAACAAGACCACCTAAGGCATTGAGTACCGGCACCACCTGGGCGGCATGACCGAATCCGTGCGCAGAAATGGCTGCCCAGATCAGCGGCATAGAAAAGGATGCAAGCAGGTCATGAGAGACGTCCAGTGAGGACGGATGTACTCAACTATTAGAGTGGTCCGATTCCATGGGGGCGATGTTGTACATCAGCTCAAGGTCAAACTCCTCAACCAATTCATTGAAGGCTCGGGCCCCGAGATCGGAGCGAACCTCCGCCATGACCAAATCAATGGCAGGTGCGGCATGCTGACCATATTGTGCAACAGCTGAGTCGATTCGTTTCCTGGCATCGTCGAGGGTCACGGATGGTTTCCTCCATGTGTGGTCGCGGCAGAGTCATGTGAGCGTGCGTAGTAATTCCTGCATTTCAGGGACCAGATCTCTTCCGCCGTTTGAGCGTCCGGAAAGGACCGCCTCAATACCGGCTGTGAGCACAGGCTTAGCCTCGACGTTTCTTCCCAGTCTGATCAAGGTCCGTCCTAAGGCCAGATGGGAAGCGACATGGGTCGGATCCAGCTGTGTGGCGACCGTCAGATGCTCCACTGCTTCCTCGAGGCTTCCGTTTTCTTGAAGGATCTTGTTACCGAGTCCATAGCGACCGAGGAATCCTTTAGGGTTCTTGGCGACCATCTGACGAAACGCATCAATGTCCATAGTACCTACCCTTGGAACCGGAGGGTACTATAGCACTAGAGTGACAGGATCAGCTACATGAGAACGTGGGGGAAAGAAACGGTGCAGATATGCTTCATGGGAGGGAAGGCGTTGTCGTTGGGGCAGTTGACCGTGTAGGGAAGGTGGTCGACGGCCTTTTGGCCCTCACGGTCACTGTACGAACACCGGAGGCAGAGGTCGGGGCGCTGCTGGCCATATAGAGCGTCGTGTCGCGGACAAGTTGGGTCGTCAGCTCTGTCAGGCACGCTTCCGTCACGTGTCCCTTCAGCTCATCAATCATAACCGGTGTCGCGCCGAATAATTTGTACTGGACTGTGCCCGATGAGACGCCTTCGTACCGTTTAACCTGCCCATCCCAGCGTTCGAGTTCAAGCCCGACCTTAGCGGCATAGTCGTACTCAAAGTCGACGAAGGGTGAAAGAAGAAACATGGAGCCTCCAAGGATAATGCCTTTGAATGCGGACAGCCATGAGTGTGGCTCGATGGTTTCGTCTATAGTGATACGTGCGGACACGATTTTTTCGCCAAGAGAATCCGATTGTGCTCCGAGTGGAATCAAGGTCGAAAAGAGACGAGTCTCCTGAACCCTATTGAGAATCCGCCGTTCGGTTTCAGTCGAGGGATTTTGTGGTGCGCCGTTTCGTAACAGATGAAACGAGTCCATGACCAACGGGACTCGCTCATCGCTGGCAAGCAGGCGGGTATCGGTCGACTGCGAATATGGCGAAGCAGGCTTCAATTCGATTGATCTGGTGCATCCGGTATTCATGCACAATAGAATTCCGACGAAACTCACGATCGACCAGCGGGTAGCATGTCTCGTCATGATGACCGTCTCCTCAGAAATAAAAAGAAAACCCACCGAAAGGCAAACTCGCATTCAGGCCAAGATTCGGAAATGCCGTGCCGGCATTGGAAATGTGATGAAAACGGTAGCCGGCGTTGAAGGCGAGTTGCGGGGTGATAAACCAGGACACACCCACGCCGCCTGATAAGACGAAGTTGAATTCGTTGGCCTGTTCCCGAATCCGACCGCCGAGGTCCGTCCAGAATGGCCCCCCGGTGAACTCCGCATAGGGACGAAGCCGACCTAAGGCGACGAAGGTGTATTTGATCCTTGGCGTGAATCCGATGCCATGTGTCACAATGGGTTCTCGGAACTCCAGGTAGACCATCTCTGCGCCGAGCGAGATCTGTCCTCGGTACCAGCTATCCCCGATCGGGTCCGTCAATGTAATCATCCACGAAGGCATCAGGGCTGGGCCATGTTGCTTCGTTGTGTGTAGTTCTGTGAGTCGGTGAGAGAACATGTAGCCGGCCGTCATCCCGACTTCTTGGGTGCCAACCGTGATCGTGGGTGAGCCGTCATCGGCCTGTGCAATGGGAGCTGTCATGATCAGATAGATCGTGATCGTCGCGGCAATGTGGGCAACCCAGGTCATGTGCTCTCCTTGTCACTATCCTGTCGGCTTCTATGAGGGAAAACTTAATCGGCAGGCGTTTGGATGTGACGTGTTCTAAGGTAGCAGAGGATTGAGTTCTGTCCAGCAGATCACAGAAGCGTAGGAGCTCCGAAGTAAGCGACTGATGGAGGTACTTGAGTCGATCCTATTCGGCTTGCTTCAATCTGGCGAGGTGGCTCAAGTCAGTCTGCAACTCAGGTAACGCATAGCGTTGATCCAAAGCTATGACTCGATCGAGACAGCGACGGGCGGACGTTTGGTCACGTCGTGCCTCATACACGGTTGCTAAATGGCGAAGAACCGCAGCCTCAGCTGGTTCGTTGCCAAGTTTAATATAGTGTTCCGAGGCGTTGTTGAGGCAGCGTTCAGCTCCGAGGAGCTCGCCTTGGTCGAGATAACATTTGCCGAGTTGGCTATACGTCACGGCGAGCCCTTCCTCGTTGCCGACTATTCGATGATGATCGAGCGCTTGCTTGAATGACGCGACGGCTTGAGCCCATTGGCTGGTGCGGGCTTCTTGGAGGGCAAGGTTTGTATAGAGGATCCCAAGACCGCGGCTGTCTTGCAATTGACGTAAGAGATCCATAGCTTCAAGATAGTAGGGGCGCGCTTTTTCTGGATGATCGGACGCGATATGAAGATTGCCGAGGTTAACTAAGGTATGGGCGACGGCGGTGAGGTTTCCCTCGGTCCGTTGAATCTGGAGCACTTCCCGATAGCACTGTTCCGCGCGGAGCAGGTCGTTCATCAGCGCGCAGGTATTGCCAAGGTTTCCAAGAGAATCTGACAAGGCTTGTGGGCTGTCTGCAAGGCGATCATCAGCCACGGCCGTTTCCCAGGCGGTCCGAGCCTGAACCAGATCACCACGATGGAGAAAGATCCGAGCTCGATGTTTATGATCTTCGCTCATGAGATGGTGAAATGTTATTCGTGAAGCGCGGGATCGAACGAGCTTGAAACGACAGAGGGACGGCACTTCTCGCGGGGGACGCCGTCAGTCGCCGCCTTTGGGGTATCCCGTCTGAACTCCACTTGGATGTCATCCTCTTCCTCCAGGCCTAGCCCGGCCCGAAAGGATTCATGCAACTCCGCGATTTGCTCAATGTGTCTTGGCTCTTTCGCTTCAGGAGATACGAGATAGGCTTCACATAGCTTCATCCCTGTCTCGAAATGCCGCGCAATTGTCTCCTCCGTCACCTGCTGCCAGGTGATGTACACGCAGAAGGCCTGGAACGAATGGGCATTGGGGTGCCTTTGTGCAAGGGCGAGCAATCCTTCATAGGCTTCGCGTGCGGTACTTCCGGCATTTGAGGAAAATGTTCCTTCTAGCTCAATAGCCGTATCCCAGTCGCTGCCGAGTTCAGTTTCTGCTTGGTAAAAAGCTTCTTGTGCGGCAAGGGCTGGATCAAAGCGCATTCGCTCACCAGTTTAAACTTGAGGAAATGGTTCTGATTAGCTCGATACCCAACCAGTTGGCGCCATTCTCTAATGGAACGTTTCACTTCCGCAAGGTAGTGTGTCCCCTTAAGTCGGGAGATATGCACGAGAATGGAGGCCGTATGGTGACGCCTTAATTATTGCAACTCAGGATGTTGTGCCACCATGACCGATCCAGCTGAGGCGAGGACAAGGGACAAACCGTAGAGCTATAGAGTTTTGTCATCAAAGATTGATGTTTTGCTTCAAAAGCACGCTTTAGAGCAACCAGTTGCTGAACTCCTTTTTGAGCTCCTGAGTTTTCTCGCTTCTCGCACGACCGCTGGTTCTATGAACCACTTCAGCTCGACTTAAAGGCAGATCTTTCTTTGTCGTCGCAAAGTCAATGTCTGGCAGGCTCGGGTCTTCTGGTATCAGTCCGCTCGTACATAGCAGCTGAGTTATGGATTTCTCAAACTTTTCCTTCATGCTCTTTTCTCTCGACGAGTCTGGAATATATGGCTCTCTCTGTGGGCAATCTGTTCAGGAGAACTGTCAGCGTTCGAGAACTATTAATCCACAGATTTGGCATGATCGCGTAAACTTTCGGATTGAGCAGTATAAGCGGCTGCAGCGCAGGATCTGGCATTTGGCCAGAGAGTTACCGTAAGTGAGATCATCCAGAATGTCCGATACAATGGCTGACTGAGGAGTTCTCGTGAGCAAGTCTTCTCTGTTCGTAAGTAGGATGCTGTCCCTGCATCCTAAAGCGTCATAGCCACCTGAGGTAGCGGCATCTAGCGCACCAGTGCGCGAAGGCTGTGTGATTGCGCGAAAGACGCGTCTGAATATCTCGAAAATTTCCAGTTATCTGGAAGAGCAAAACGAATCGCTGGTCCTATGGCTTGTTGAGCCTTGTATGCAATTGGGCGAGTGAGTTTATAGGAAAAGCTAGCTGATTCTTAGCGATGCCTGAATTATTTCAAGGAGCTCAACGTCTGCTGATGGTGGAGCTTCGACGATAGTGATGGTCTGATTAAGCGATTATAGGCCTCGTATTCCGAATGATCTAAGAGGTTGTGAATCAATAAGTTCTTGAACTTCGACTCCTAATTCAATCATCCCCCGACTCGCATAGGTGAATATGCAGAAATCCATGTTCATGCCCAAGCTGTGGATTGATAGTTGTTGTCATAACGGGATGTGAGTCGTTGGTGTCGGAACATGTCGGAGTAACTGCAATGATAGTGAAGCGCGTTAATGAAGGTGTCGCCAGAACAGCTGATCTGTGGATCGTGTTGTGATGCTCGGTTTGAAGAAAAGATCCTCACCAAATACAAGTAGGTTCCATCCTGCTTCGGAAAAGCTCAGTTTTACCATGGGGTTTGTTTTGTAAGCGTTATCAATGTCAAACTCCACCGCCCGAAGTTGTGGCGATAAACGGTCTCTATTTGACATCATCATTCAGCCAACTGGAAGTTTCGGTTTGAATAGCCTAAACCTGGACGAGGCATTTAGCATAACTCAGGAGTGTGAAACATTGTAGTCAATCTCCCGATAAACTCTCCGTGCCTATGTATGTGTCCCCTTTAGCACGTTATGCGGCTGGCACCGTTTACAGCTGTGCTTGGTCGCGTTTACTTTTCAATTAGCAGCTAGTTACACTGCCTTGCATGAGTTCCGAACCCACATTCATGCAACCACTGGAGAAGCCGGCTTCAGCCAATCCTGTTGACCGAGTCATCCAATATCACGTTCGAACCAAGCACCATTTCAATCGCTATGCCCGCTCGTTGGGGTATCTTGATTGGGCCAATCAACCGGATCCATTTCGGAGGTTTGACGGGGCTCAGATCATTCCTCTTCCGTTGCTCAAGCCTGACGAGGAGCCGTTATCGCCGACGTATGATGCGATGTACGAACGAGTCGGTGCTCCCTGTCAGTCTGTGAGTCTGAAAACCTTATCCCGTTTCTTTGAATTCGCCCTCGCGTTGTCGGCCTGGAAGAAGGCCGGCGAATCGGAGTGGGCGCTTCGGAGTAATCCGTCGTCCGGTAATCTGCATCCAACAGAAGGTTATGTGGTTTTGCCGCAGATCCATGGGCTCGATCTGGCAGCGGGTCTGTATCACTACGCACCCAAAGAGCATGGGCTGGAACGGAGAGCCGAATTCCAACCCGATCCTCTAGCTCGGTTGATGGCTGTCTTTCCCTCGAATGCTTTTCTCTTCGGATTAACCTCTGTTCATTGGCGAGAAGCCTGGAAGTATGGTGAACGAGCGTTTCGCTACTGCAACCACGATGTCGGCCATGCGATCGCTACTGCAAGGATTGCAGCGGCGACGCTCGGTTGGAATATGGTGCTGCTGGATGGAGTGGATCAGGATGCGGTGGCGATGTTGCTTGGGGCAGATCGTAAGGAAGACTTTGGCGAGGCTGAGCCGGAGCATCCGGATTGTTTGACGGTGGTCTGGCCATCTCAACACGTGAAACGTGAAACGTTAGACGTGAAACGTCAAGGAGTGAAGGTGCCATTGTTTTTCGATGTGGGGATTGTAAAGGAAGTGGTTAGTGGAACATGGCATGGGAAGGCGAATCGATTAAGCCAAGAGCATAGCGTGCATTGGGACGTCATCGACGACGTGGCCGAAGCTTCATGGAAGCAGCAAACGACTACACCTGCGATTGATCTTCAGGGGCAGTTCCGGTCCCCATCCGATACGCTTCACGCTTCACGAACGACGCGTGACGCCGGTCCGACGGCCGGTCAGATCATTCGCCAGCGTCGAAGCGCTGTTGCGTTTGACGGCAAAACGTCAATTTCTGTGGCCACATTTTTTCACATGATGCAGCGGGTCATGCCGTGGGCTGAACGTCCGCAGTGGGAACGGCCGATGCCGTGGGATGCTTGGCCCTATGATCCGGTCATTCATCTGTTGATATTTGTCCATCGTGTGGATGGGCTCACACCCGGATTGTATTTTCTTGTGCGGGATAGGAGGAAGTTGTCATTCGTTCAACAAGCCATGAATCCTGAATTGATCTGGACCATCGCTCCAGGCTGTCCCGACGATCTGCTTCTGTATTGGCTACTGGAAGGTGATGCTAGAAAACTCGCAGCCCAGGTGAGTTGCCATCAGGACATTGCCGGCGATAGTGCCTTCTCCTTCGGCATGGTGGCTGAGTTTGAGGGGACCTTGCGTGAGCGCGGTGCCTGGTGGTATCCACGCCTATTTTGGGAGGCGGGTTTGCTCGGGCAGGTTATGTATTTGGAAGCGGAAGCCGCAGGGGTACGGGCGACGGGAATTGGCTGCTTCTTTGATGATCCAGTTCATGAGATCGTTGGGATTCAAAATTTAGCCATGCAGTCGGTGTATCATTTCACGGTCGGTGGTCCCGTGGAAGATCAACGATTGCAGGTGTTGCCGCCGTACGGGCATCTCGTGCGTGATGAAGTAAAAAGTGAGACGTGAAACATAAGAGGTACGGGCGATGTTCAAGATCAAGAGGAAAGTTGAGAAGCCAAAACGAACGGTGCTCTACAACATCGTGGAAGACTATTCGGAGTTTGATGCGCCGGGCAACGTGACTGTCTGTGCCATGACGGAGCAGGAGGACCTTCCGGCCCATGCCAAGATCCTGTCCGAGAGCTATGATGTTCCACTTGAAACGATGATCATGCTGCTGACGACTGGTGGAACGTATGTCTACCCAGACATCGGAGGCATCCTCACGCGAGGATTATTCGCCTGTCGGATCGATCCAACGAGGGAGGGGATCAAATACACATGGACCTTGGATCTCGTGCAGTTTGCCGAAGCCGAGCACATGGTTCGATCCAGGGCGCTTTCCCTCGTCGAGGCGGCCTGGGAGGTCCTGGGGAAGGCGCTGCCCGGTGAACTACAAGCCAAACTTCAGCAGAAAAATTTGGGATTGGACTACCGAACGTTGGATCGCGCCGTCGCCAAAGGTGGTGACATCAAGTATATCGATTTTCGAAAGGACTGGTCACCACACTTTAAGCGGCTCTGTATCATGCCGGATGGACGACTGGTTGAGACCGGGGGGATTCAAGAATTTGCTCAGCTGCACGGCATTACCGTAGCTCAGGCCCAAGCTCTGATTCAGCAGGGTGGGACGCTTGAGGTGGATGGTGAGGTGTTGGCCTGTCAGATCGTAAACGGTCAACCGGCCGTGGCGCGGTTTAGTGCAACGAATTATGCGAAGGCAAAGGACTTGGTCGCTTCGAAGGGGCTACACCTGATGGATGCTCTCAGTGAAGTTGGATATACCGATTCGGCAATGATGCGAGGGTTAGCGCGCAAAACGCTGCATACATGAATCTGATCTAAAGCGTCGTCGCTATTCGAGGGGGAGCTCCTGTCTGCAAACGTTTGCAGTTCCATTGAGGCGCGGTTGACCGAAAACTGTTGTCAGCCAACTCGGTAGCCATGGTTCTATTGAGCTTGTGGCAGGGTGTTTCTCAGCAGCATACCCACCAAGGCCAGCGCCGAGTACATTGCATATCACATCCGTGATAGAGGAGATGCGGTGATGGCAGAAGACTTGGAAGAGCTCAGCCGAGAGTGAGACGCCGCCCGCGATGGCGATCGTCATAGCAAGGCTCCAACGAGAGCGTGCATTCCTATTCAGTTGGTAATAAAGAAGGTATCCGAACACCACGAACCATAGTGTATTGCCAATGACGTCTACGAGCTTGTTCCAGGATAAAGAGAAATCATGAAAGGGAATCCAGCGGATCTGACCCCAGTGTGGGTGCCCGACAAAATTGCTCAATGGGAAGAGAGGCGCAATTGCCAAGATAACGAGTAAGATCCAAATGGTCCTGGTCTTCAGCGTCGATCGTGTGTGGAACGTGTTTGGAGAGGAGGTCTCAATATCCATAGGCCATCGTCGCAGATTCTGACGGATCAGACCAGCTATTCAGAGTCACAAGTATACACGGTGGGTAAGATCGTCGGGCATGGAAGGAATGTGTCGGAATATGTTCAGCTTACAAAGGAACCGGCAGGATATCGAATCATGAAGAAAATCAGTGATCGTAGCCGACGGGAGAGGGAGCCTATGGTGGATCAGGCGGCCAGTTCCTCTTTCACGGCATCAAGCAGTTTGTTGATATCGAAAGGCTTTTCAAATGCCTGGCGAGCGCCGAAAAGCTTTGCCACACTGAGGAAGTTATGGTCGCCCTGGGCTCCTGTAATGGCAATCACTTTGGCGTCAAGGTATTCGCGAGTGAGCTGAAGCGTGGCCTCAAGACCGTCCGTCTCCGGCATCAGAAGGTCCATAATGACAAGGTCGACGTGTTCCTTCTGGTAGAGGGTGAGTCCCTTGCGGCCATCCTCTGCTTCAAGCACACGGTGCCCGGCTTTTTCCAGAACGCCTTTGAGCAACCCTCTGATTGATTGCTCATCATCGATGACTAAAATAGTGGCCATTGGTGCTCCGTTATTGATGAATCGATCTTACCTGGGGGGCGCCAGACTGTCTAGAAATAAAACGATACTAGGCGATAGGTGCGAATGGGATTAGGTGACAGGGGGCCAATCAGTTCGGTAGTTCCCCTCTCCCGATCCGGGAACTGAGATGTCGTTAGAGCATCGACATTCGATCTCGTAGTCATTCTCTGCCGAGTTTGCCGGAGATTTCAGCCATCAGTCCGCTGAAATAATTGGTTGACCGAGCTTTTATTTTTTGTTACAAGCCTGCTGCTTTGAATCTGCGGTTGTTCAACTTTTGGACATCTAGGTAGGAAGGTGCGTCCGTGAATAGAGCCGATCAGTCTACATGGGCTTGGACCCGTCGAGCGTTTCTTCAGGTTTCTCTGGTCGGGACTCTCTTGCTAAGTGGGCGGTTGGTCGGTCCGCAGCCCGTTCAAGCTCGTGAGTTTCCCGAAGGCAGGTTGACATTGGTGAACATTTGGACGGATGAGCGCTTGGAAGTGACCTACCGAGACGACTCCGGCACCTATGATCTTGCGGCACTTGATGATGTGAATTATCTTCTCCGCTGTCACAAGACTGGGGAGATCGGTGCGATTGATGTGCGGGTGCTGGAGCATGTCAATCTGGTCCAGAAAAAGCTGGGTACTCAGCAAGAGATCCATATCATCTCTGGGTTTCGGTCTCCGGAGTACAACGATCTCTTGGTGCGAACTGGGCAGCAAGCCGCCAGAAACAGCTTGCATGTACAGGGTCAGGCTATTGACCTCAGTATTCCCGGTATCCCTCTGAAGAAGCTCCGCGAGGCTGCCCTCGAATTGAAGTATGGTGGGGTCGGTTCATATAGAAATTCGACCTATGTGCACTTAGACTCGGGGCCCTTCCGATCCTGGTATCACTAGCACTCCCAACTTCACTGAGGGTGGCACTCTCTCTTGGGGGTGCCACCTTCTGTATGTATTGCGAATCCCTCAAGGGATACGCGGCTGTCTGCTCCCACGGAAGAATTCCCCGCAGGTATCGTTCAAAGATTGTCGCCAAGGAAACATTTACTTGGGCGAGATGATGTCGAAGATCTGAACGTAACCGCGATCGTGAAGGTGCAGACTGTTCTGGATCTCAAAGAGGTTCGGCTTTTGATGGTGGTTTCCTACCCTTGCCGCTTGAGCCAAAGAGCAGAAAGGGGAGGGAGTGTCATCGCCAGGGAGTAGGGGAACCCATGGCTCGGAGTTTCCTCAGCATGCAGTCCTCCACCGTTTCCGAGATTGCTGCCGCCGTAGGCGATGCCATCAGTGTTGAGTAGTTCCCGATACCATCCCGCCTCTGGGACTCCGATGCGATAGCCATAACGGGGTACGGGCGTGAAGTTGCACACACAGACGATCGCTTCACCCATCTTTCTCGCCTTACGAAGGTAGGCGATGACGGAGTTGTTGGAGTCGCTGAAGTCGATCCACTGAAATCCATCCCAATCAAAGTCGATCTCGTGTAACGCAGATTCTTGGCGATAGAGTTGGTTCAGGTCGTGGGTAAGACGTTGTAACCCACGATGGGGCTCATGCTCACAGAGATGCCAATCGAGGCTGGTGTCATGGTTCCATTCCTGCCACTGCCCGAACTCGCTGCCCATGAACAACATCTTTTTCCCGGGATGGCTGTACATGTATCCATAGAGCAGCCGGAGATTGGCAAAGCGTTGCCACACATCACCGGGCATCTTGTCGAGCAACGTTCGTTTGCCGTAGACCACTTCGTCATGAGAGAGGGCAAGGATAAAATTCTCACTGAAGGCGTAGAGCAAGCCAAACGTGATTTGATTCTGATGGAACCGCCGATAGACGGGGTCGTACTGGAAGAACGCTAACATGTCGTGCATCCATCCCATGTTCCACTTGAACGTAAACCCGAGTCCCCCCGTGTAGGTCGGACGCGAGACGCCTGGCCACGACGTCGATTCTTCTGCAATGGTGATGGTCCCGGGAAATTCTCGATGGACGAGGACGTTGAGTTCTTTGAGCAGCGAGACCGCGCCAAGATTTTCTTTCCCGCCGAACTCATTAGGAATCCATTCACCATCCTTTCGTCCATAGTCGAGGTAGAGCATGGACGCCACGGCATCGACGCGTAATCCGTCGATGTGATACTTGTCCAGCCAGAAGAGGGCGCTGTTCAGGAGAAACGTCCGCACCTCGACACGGTCGTAGTTGAAGATCCGGCTATGCCAATCGGGGTGGTACCCCAGGCGTGGGTCGGCGTGGTCATAGAGATGTGTCCCATCAAAAAGCGCCAATCCATGAGGGTCATCCGGAAAGTGCGCCGGCGCCCAGTCAATGATGACGCCAAGCCCGGCTTGGTGAGCGCTCTCCACGAACGCCATGAATCCTTGTGGCTCGCCATATCGACTGGTGGCGGCAAAATACCCGGTCGCTTGATAGCCCCATGATCCGTCGAAGGGGTGTTCCGTGATCGGGAGCAGCTCCAGATGCGTATAGCCGAGATCCTTGGCATAGGGGATGAGCTTTTCCGCTAATTCGTGGTACGTCAGCCACCGATTGTTCTCCTCCGGCACCCGCATCCACGATCCCAAATGGACTTCATAAATCGAAAGTGGAGTCGTAAGAGGATCTCTCGTCGATCGCATTGTCATCCAGGTTTTATCCTGCCACCTGTAACTGGACAGATCGCGCACCACTGAGGCTGTTCGTGGGCGAAGCTCGCTGGCGAAGGCATAGGGGTCGGCTTTGAGCAGGAGAGCGCTGTGCTCCCTAGATCGAATCTCGTATTTGTAGAGGGTCCCTTCCTCGAGATCTGGAATAAAGAGTTCCCAGACTCCGGTCGCTCCACGGTTTGCCATGGGGTGGAGGAGTCCATTCCAGTCATTGAAGTCTCCGATGACACTGACACGGGTGGCATTCGGAGCCCAGACCACAAAGTGCACACCGCGGATGCCTGCGACGGTGCGGATATGGGCACCAAAATGTTCGTAGGCCTTGAGCAATGTTCCTTCGGCAAACAGGTGCAGGTCGAATTCCGTCAACAGCGGGGAAACGGCATAGGGATCGGATATCTCCGTGACAGCACCGTCGAGGTGTGTGATCCGAAGTCGGTATGCGGGGATGGACGTGGTGTCCGGAAGCAGCGTCTCATAGAGACCCTCTTCGTAAATGCGTGCCATGCGCCATAAGACGGAATTGGAGAGGAGTGCAACTTCCTTGACGCCTGGCTGCCAAGTTCGGAGCGCAAGGTGGGGGTGATCGTTGAGCAAGATGACGTGGGGGCCAAGCACCGAGTGAGGATCCCAATGTGTCCCAGCTCTGAGCCGATCGACATCATCCTGTTGAACGGTTGGCTCGTTTGACATAGACCTATCCTACTGACGACGACTCTGATTAGGAAGGAGAAAATGTGATTCTCTGAGGCATCGAAGGCTCAGCCATCCTGCCTGGCGTTTTCGACCACATTCTCTATGTGGCTTCGATGAATTCATTGATTATTGATCTCGCTCTATCACCGCATCTGGAGATTGCCGACTATGCACATTGGTTTATCAAGTAGATATCATTCCGTTCTGGTTGGCCTTGGAGGCTTGCTTAGCAGGCAACGGTACCATCATCAGGGCGAATGCCAATATTGTGATTGTGGATCTTGTTAGGAAGGCCGAATAGCGGACTATCTTTGGGTAGATCTTCAAGTATGGCTATTCGACCATGGTGGGATCGGTCGCGCTTGGTGCAGGTTGCCGTTGGCTGGTGTTTCTGTGCTAGGTCGACTACAGCCAATAGTCACCCGCTCGAACAAACGGATGTGCTGAGCCCGATCGAGATGAATTACGGCTTCTCTGTGACGGTCAGACCAAGCGTTCCATCACTCATTGTGCGGATATGCAATGCAGTGACATCAGCAAACACTCCGATGCCTTGGACCGACTCTACGGTTCCATGCATCGAGACGGATGGGCTGAGTGTTCGATTCAGTGTGGTGGCCAGTAGGCTTCGCACACGGTCCGTGGCCGCAGTCACTCCAAGAATGGATTCGCTGGCGATCAGGTCTCGAAACGTCGAGAGGTCGAGCCAGGTGGCCGTCTTCTGTAAGATCGCTTCTGTCTCGATGTCATAGCGGAGGCCGCCGATAGAAACCGTCTGTGTGAGGGAGCTCATTTCTGGTTTTCCGACAAAATACACGTGACCGACTGCGTCTCCCGAGAAATCAATTCGCATCACCACTTGGTTGCCGCCGTTGCCAAAGACCGCGGCATTGGTAACGACTATGAAATACCCTTTCGTGGAAACTCGTTTTCCCGTGAGCCGGTTCGCAAGACTCTTGGAGAGTGACGGATAGTCCAAGGGGATGTCGGTGACGACGTGGAATCCCGTTGGAGTGAGCCGGTTTGCCAGTGTTGTAGGCAGTGAGCCATAGAGTTGGGTATCGGCGGCGCCGTGGAATCCGGTAGAAGTCGGTGGAGTATCAAGTGGTGGAAGGGCTGCACCTCCAGCTGGTGGTTCCTGGCCGAAGATGATGACCGGTTTTGCCGTAATGTGGATCGTGTCATCGACCATGGGGCCGGCTCCCGAAAAGCCACTGTGGCGGACTTTGTCGATATTGAACTGGAGCCAGGCATCCGGTTCCAACTTGATAGGGCTGCGCAATGTATTCCAGGCATCTTCCACCTGAGACTTCACCGTCAGTGTATTGATACGGGAGACCGTGCGGTTGAGTCCTCCTCGAACGAGGTCTGCCAGCCTTTGCCTGACTTCCTGCGCCACGTCAAGATCCGCAACTCGTATTTGGCAGGGATCACTGGGGCTCACGGCTACGCTGGCGACCGATGCAGACAACCCATACGTCGGAGTCAGCTCAGTCGCGATACTCCCGTGCACGGTGGCTCTTCGTGGCCAGTCATTGCCATCGCCACAGTGAAGTGAAGGAGCTCCAATTTTATAGCGAAGGGCAGTGCCGATAAATATGTGGGAGCTGGAAAGTTCGATCCCTTTCCACCAATCACGCAGAGCCAGGCCCGACTGTGAGCTGTTGACTTGGTGGGCGCCGGAAGGGGCCAGCGCAAAATCGTCTCGCTCCGCATAGTATTTGTAGTCAGTGCCCTTGGGATGTCTAATGAAGCTCCCCCAATGGTCGAATTTCTTTGGGATTACGGTGTCATCGTTGGCAGCAACAAGAAACGGTGACAGATCGACATGGACCGGAAAGCTGATACTGGATTCTTGGGCTGGCGAAGGTGGGTTAGGTATCGCGGGTAGGAGCTTCGGTGCAGGTGGATGAACAGTAGGATTATTAAGCGCGGTGCAGCTCGCCAGGGACAGCGCCAAGGGTATAGCTATGAGAGATTTTCCGATCAATTTGGGAAACATTTGCTTTCCCCCTTTAGAGAGTCACAGGTCGTAAGGTTCGTGGATTCAAGCTGTCTTCAGCCTATGGAAGTGAGTCCCGGTGGTGAAGAAGTGGGGCTAGGATACCAGAAACACGCATGTGTTTGTCAGGCCTCAATTTGGGGAGCCGATAATAGGTCCCGCAGCAGGTGGAGTGAGGATCGTAAAAATAATTCGTAAGCCTATCTATATTGGGTAGTCGCTTGATTAAGAAAGAGAAGCAAGCAATCAGTGATGGTGCGCGAAGGTCTGGGCCTCGTGGTGCTGCTCTGTCAGCTTTCGGAGGTCGCAGTGTATGTCGTCGGGATCGCAGCACTCGGTTTCGAGTTGGATGGTCATATGTTTGATGCCGAACTCCGTGGTGATGCGCTGTTGAATCAGCTGGAGCAACTCCGGTGCCGTGTGATGCTGTTCGATCATCACATGACTGGTGAGCATAATCAGCCGAGGCTCGACCGCCCAGATGTGTAGGTCATGCACGTTCTTGACGCCGGGGATCGCTTCCATCGTCGCAGCCACGTGAGATACGCTGACGCCTGGAGGTGTTGATTCCAGCAGAACTTCCATCGATTCTTTAAAAATGGGCCAGGCTCCTCGGAGGATGACTCCGACGATCAGTAGGCTCACGAGAGGGTCCAGAACGGTCCAACCTGTCAGGAGAATCGCCCCGCCACTGATGATGACGCCGAGCGAGACCCACGCATCTCCCAGCATGTGCCAGAACGCACTGCGAATATTGAGGTCATCCTTCGCTCCATGTCGGAGCAACAGAGCAATGGCTAGATTGGCGACGAAACTGACTGCTGCAATCGCCATGACCCATCCACCGTCGACGGGAACCGGTTGCAGGAGCCGCTTGAGGCAGACAAGGGCGATGCCGAACGCGGTCAACAAGAGGATGAAACTGTTCAGAAAAGCGGCAATGATGCCGGCTCGGTGGTAGCCGAATGTTCGACTCTCTGATGCGGGCCGTGCCGTGAGGAGATGCGCATAGAGGGCAAGAAAGAGGGATCCCTGGTCGACGAGGTTGTGGCCGGCATCGCTCATGAGGCCAATGCTATTCAGTATCCAGCCGCCGATGAATTCCGCTGCAATGATCACGGCATTGATGGCTAAGGCCAATTGGAGTCGAGACCGGAGATGTGAGTATGATGCGAGTGCCGTCATATGAGACAGTGTCGCATGAGCGACTCACCGCGGCAAGTCTCGCCCACATTCTTCATGAACGCTTCTACTGCAACCACCGACACGCCGCTGCGGCAATATCCATCGCTCGTTGTTCGCCTTTCGATAACAGTCAGGGCCGTGAACCTGCCGAATGGTGAAGCGTCTTAAGCTGGAACGATATACGATTTAGGTGCGATGCCTCACGAAATGCGCGGTCCTGCAGGTTGGTCCTACAACGGTGATCAGGACTCTGAGCTGGTTGATGAGACACGAGCCCTTATGAATAATTAGGTAGGCTTGCCGGAGGATTGTGTGGAATGTCTGGCTACTGAATCGGTTGGGAGGGAAGACGTTCGCTCAGTACTGGATAGTTGGCTTGATCCATCCCGGTGTTGCCGGTTGCAAGATCGGTTGCAATTACCCGCAAGATGATTCCCTCGGGGACTTCCTTCAATGACGGGACAAAGAACGGAGCTTCGAAGGTGCGACTCCCTTCATCATAAAACATCTGTAGTCGCTCGACGGTTCGGTCACCGATTACGACCTCCCCATAAATACGAATTTTCCGTGAGTCCCAATCTCCATAAGGACGAACCAAGGAGCCGGAAAGCGTTCTGACTGAGGCGCGAAGTTTGACATCGTCTTTCGCAATCAAGGCTTCACGTGGCTTGGGTCGTTCGATCTGGACGAGGTACCCATGGAGGTGTAGCACGATGCCGTCCTGCGTCAGATCCTGTCCCGGGATCAGGAGCAGGGTCTTACTTGCTTTCTGCATTGCCCCAGGGTAGGCCAATGGTCCTTCGGCAGAGATGTCCACCAACGCCGGCTTTTGAAGGTGCAATGTGGTTGTAAACGCAGCGGAAGGACGCGTGCTATAGATCGGCTCTTCCATCATGTGGGGCGTGCGCATGATTTGATTTTGATCGCCTGCTTCGCCCTGTTGGAGGCCGGTTGCCAGAATCTGGCCCGTTGTCACATCGGTGATCGTGACTCGAGCTCCACCGACTTCGCGACCTAACACCATGGCTCCATGTGCAACCACCCGGACTAGCACAGTCGTCGGGTGAGGGCCATTGAGCGGGATGTTGGGAAGAGTTTGGCCATGGACTGGAATGGAGAGCCAAGAAAGCAGGCTGAGTGAGGCGATCAACCAAACCGAAGCAAAGGACGGGCGCGTCATTTCACCTTCGTGCCAGGATCCACTTCTTCCTGGATGGTGAGCAGTCCGCGCACGTCCGCGTCTCCCGCCGCCAGTACCATCCCTTGAGATTCAATACCCATCAGTTTAGCCGGTTTCAAGTTGGCCACGATGACAATTGTTTTTCCGACAAGTGCGTCCGGCTCATACTTCTTGCCGATGCCGGCCACAATCTGACGCTGTTCGCTGCCTAGAGACACTTGCAACTTGATCAGCTTCTCTGATTTCGGCACCCGCTCAGCGGAGAGGATTGTGGCAGTCTTGAGCTGGACCTTCATGAATTCGTCGATGGTAATCTGTGGTGAAGCCGGTGCGGCAGGTATGGATGTTGGTATGGCAGCGGTTGGTTGTGAAGGGACAGGCGATTCGGTCACGGGTTTGGCTCCTTGTGTTTTCGAGTCGATGCGTGGAAAGAGAGATGGGCCTTTCTGAATGGCGGTTCCCGGCATGAGACATCCCCATTTCGTTCTGTCGATGGGTAGCGTCTGCGCGAATTCATCTGAAACGCCCAACTGTGCGCAGATTGTCTGGGCACTCTTCGGCATTACGGCATAGATGGCGATACTGAGGCAGCGAAGTATCTCCGCCATGGTGTAGAGCACCGTCTTGAGCTGCTCCGCATCACGCTCATTCTTGGCCAATGTCCAAGGTGCGGTCTTGTCAACGTATTGATTGGCCAGTTGAACGACATGCCAGATCGCTTCAAGGGATCGGTTGAACTCCAGCTGTTCGATATGGCGCGGTAATGTCTCACGGAGTAGGGACATTGCGGCCTGTTCAAGTTCGTGCTCCGCGGGACCGGTATTCCCTGAAACTGGTATCACCCCTCCTTGAGTCCGTTCGATGAGGGTGAGTGTCCGACTCAAGAGGTTACCCAGACCATTGGCCAGATCGCTATTGATGCGGGTGATCATACCGGTGAGAGAAAAGTCTCCATCCTGGCCGAACGGGACTTCGCGCAAGAGGAAGTAGCGAAACGCATCGACGCCGAATTCATCGGCCATCTTGTTCGGATCGACGACATTGCCACGACTCTTGGACATCTTTTCGCCGTCGACGGTCCACCAGCCATGGGCGAAGATGGTTTCGGGCAATGGCAGATTCAGCGCCATCAGCATGGTGGACCAGTAGACGGCATGGGTGGTGAGAATGTCTTTCCCAACGAGATGGATATTAGCCGGCCAAAAGTCATGGCCAACCGATTTCTCACGAGGCAGATATTCCAACGCAGAAACGTAATTGACCAGCGCGTCGAACCAGACGTAGGTGACGTAGTCCGTATCGAAGGGGAGTTCGATGCCCCAGGAAAGTCTGGATTTTGGTCTGGAGATCGACAGGTCGCTCAGTTTCTGGGTTTGCAAGAATCCCAGGACTTCATTCCGCCGTGACTCTGGGCGAATGAACCGATCGTGTTTCTTGATATGGTCGATGAGTTGGTCCTGGTATTGCCCCATTTTGAAAAAATAATTGTGCTCGCTGAGCTTCTCGACAGGGCGTTTGCAGTCCGGACAAACGCCGTCGGCCACGTCTTTTTCAGTCCAGAACCGCTCATCGAATGTGCAATACCATCCTGAGTAGTCGGCCTTATAAATCAATTGTTTATCGAACAGCTCTTGGAGGTATCGTTGGACGACCTTCTTATGCTGAGCGTCGGTCGTTCTGATAAACGCATCGTTGGAGATGTTCAGCTTCTTCCAGAGGTTCTCGAATTGCGGTGCCAATTTGTCGCAGTGCGTTTGCGGGTCAATGCCGGATTTGGCAGCAGCCTGTTGCACTTTTTGGCCATGTTCATCGAGACCGGTGAGAAAGAATGTCTCGCGTCCACGCAGTCGCCAGTAGCGCGCCAGGACGTCAGCCGCAACGGTGGTATAGGCATGCCCGATATGCGGGACATCATTGACGTAGTAAATCGGGGTGGTGATGTAGAATTTTCCGCTTGTCGCCATACGCAAGGCAAGATATCAGGTTGGCGGCGCGTTTGGCTAGGTCGTGGCTCCGACCGGGACAAGCCCGAGTGCCTCACGGAGGCGGAGAAACGTTGTCTCGAGCGCCATTTGTACGTTCAAGTGTCGGGTGGCTTGCTGCGCGTGTTTTTCAATGTCGCTCAAGAGGGTCAGAAGAAGGTCAATGTTTGCTCGTCCGGCGAATCGTTGCAAGTGGGGAACTTGATCGAGATGAAGGATCTGGTCGCGATCTCCATCCACGAGGACAATCACAAGGTCACGGATCCATCGCGTCAGCCAGCTCAAGGTCTCCGCTCCCCGGTCTGATTTGGCCAAGGTTTCCGACGCCGATAGGATGGTGGTGCTGGAGGTCAATGATTCAGGTTTCACCAATGTCAGGCACTCGTGTTGGCGCGCGCGAACCTCTGCCACGTTCATGGTGAGTGCCTCTCCGATGCGGCCGTCGGTCAGCAGCGCCAGGAATCGAGCGTCATCGGGTGGAAGCTCCCGCCTAAGGATCAGTGCGGCTTCCACTTGTGTTCGAGCCGGTGAGGTAAAGCGAAGGGCTTGGCAGCGCGACCGAATCGTGATGGGGAGTGCGTGGAGCCGACTGGTGACCAGAATAAACAGACTATGACCCGGAGGCTCCTCCAATGTCTTGAGCAGAGCATTGGCTGCGCCGATGGTCATGCGATCCGCATCATCAATCAGGCAGATCTTTTGCTCGCCGATGAGAGGCCGATAGACAAACTGCTGTTCGAGTTCTCGGATCTGCTCAATCTTGATTTGGGGTGTTGCCGCCTCCGCGTCGGGTTCGATGACAAAATAATCGGGATGCGTCTGAGCCGCGACCTGCAAGCAAGAGCGGCATTGGCCGCAACTGTCCGGGGACTCAGTGAGCACTGGGCGGTCACAATTCAAGACCTGCGCCAGCCTCACGGCGGTCATGCGCTTGCCAATGTGGGCATCGCCGTGGAAGAGATAGGCGTGAGCGAGTCTCTTATTGGACAGACTAGCCTGGAGGAGTGAAATGGACTGCTCGTGGCCTGTAATATCGGTAAACGGCATAGACTATCGCTGTCGCAACTGTTATGTGCGGCGAGTTTTGAGCCAACGGGTGATGACTTCCACCACGTTCTGCTGGACGGACTCTAGAGGAAGAGAGGCGTCAAAGACAACCATACGCCGGGGTTCTTGCCGGGCGAGGGCCCGAAATCCAGCTCGTACCTTCTCGTGAAATTGGGTCGCTTCTCGATCAAGACGGTTCTGGGAGAAGCGTTGGCTTTGTCGTCGCGTCAGTCCGATACGGACCGGCACATCGAAGAGCAGAGTCAGATGCGGAACAAGTTTTCCGGTTGCCCACTTGTTCATGGTGCGCAAGATCCTGAGGTCCAATCCCCGCCCATAGCCTTGATAGGCCATTGTCGAGTCTGAGAAACGGTCGCACACGACGATCATTCCCTGTTGGAGGGCCGGCTTGATCACATGATCGACATGTTGGCGCCTGGCCGCAAGGATGAGCCAAACCTCGGTTTCCGGGGCGATGGTTTCCGAGGAATGGTCGAGAAGGAGACCGCGCAATTGTTCAGCGAGAAGTGTGCCTCCGGGCTCTCGAGTGTGGAGGACGTGTCGGCCCTGTGCTGTCAGCCAGTCACAAAGTCTGCGGGCCTGCGTCGTTTTTCCGCTCCCTTCGCCGCCTTCCAGCGTGATGAAGATACCGGATGGTTTTTGTGTGGCAGGACTCATCGACTCTTTTCTTCGAACACGTTTTTTTAAAACGGATCCTAAGTCAGGTTGCGGGGAATAGCAAGGTGGGACCTATTCAGGGATCCTTCTCGTTTGTGTGCATAACCCATTGAAATTAACAAGAAAACGCTTGCGACGTTTGTTCGGTACTCTGTAAGATGAATCACGGATCGTTCTCCCATTGGGGATGGGCTGATTTTCTTATGCTTAAGACTGCTCTGAGACGATATTTTCTGACAGGACTCCTGTTGGTCACCCCTATTTGGGGCACGATTCTCGTTCTGAAAACTCTGTTCGTGGCATTGGACGGTATCTTGGGCGATGCGATGGCTGAGCTGGTGCCTGATCACTATATTCCAGGGCTTGGCATTGTGACGTTGGTATTGCTGATTTTCTTGGTTGGGTTGTTTGCTGCCAACTTCATCGGACGCCAGATCGTCAGTCACTGGGAGGATTGGCTTAATCGGTTACCCCTTGTCCGAGGAATTTATTCGACCTTGAAATCCATGATGGATATTCTCTCGTTTTCTGAGCGAGGGTCGTATCGGCGTGTGGTCTTGATCCAGTTTCCCAAGAATGGTCATTATTGTTTTGCCTTCGTGACGGGCATGACCAAAGGTGAGACGACGGCTTTGGGAGAAGATACGCTGATCCATGTGTATGTGCCGACTTCCCCCAATCCCACGTCGGGCTATTTTCTACTCGTCCCTGAGCGGGAGGTCACGTCGGTAGAGATCAGTATCGAAGAGGCGATGAAGCTGATTGTATCAGGGGGGTTGTACACGCCGACCGGCGCCATGGCCTCAGCGTTAGCAGAGGCGAAGTGGAGTCAGATTAAACAGCCGGATGCTGGCGTGCCGATCGGATAAATCGAGCTCTCCCATTGGTTCGTTTGAGAAACGCTCATCATCAGGAGTATTCAGCGCATGACGTCAATGGCTGATCAACAAGCAACGCGTTCGCCTATTTTCGGCCTCGGAGTGATCGTGATGGCAGCCGGGTTGGGCAAGCGAATGAAGTCCAACCATGTCAAAGTGTTGCATCAGGTCGCGGGGAAGCCGATGGTGCAGTACGCGGTCGAAGTGGCGCTTCGCGTCGCAGGTCACCGTATTGCGGTCGTTGTTGGACATCAAGCGGAGAAGGTCCGGCATGTCATTGAAGCGGGGATTACCGGCACGCCGGGAGCGCAGGCGGTGCGTATCGTCGAACAGGCGCAACAGCTAGGGACCGGTCATGCGGTCATGCAAAGCCGTTCCGTGTTTTCTCACGATGAGGTGTGTCCGGCACAGTATCTCATTCTGAACGGTGATACGCCCTTGCTGAAGGAATCCACCGTGCGTGAACTTTTGACTGTTCATCAACGAGAGGGGGCGACCGTCACCATCCTGACGGCGATCCTGGATGATCCCAGCGGCTATGGGCGGGTGATTCGTCGTGACGCGAGCCATGAGGGGCATGCGCATTCGTCATCGGACGTGCTGAAGATTGTCGAAGATCGAGATGCCACGTCGGCCGAGCGGGCGAGTAAGGAAATCAATGTGGGCACCTACGTGGTGTCCGGAGCGTTTCTTTTTGAGGCGCTGGATAAGCTGGAGCCCGACAATGCGCAGGGTGAATACTACCTGACCGATATCGTGCGGATGGCGGTTGCGCAAGGCCGGCGCGTGGCTGCCGTGACGCTTCGGGATCCTGATGAAGGGTTAGGAGTCAACACCAGGCAGCAGCTGGCAGCAGCAGAACTGGTCGTCCGGCAACAGATTCGGGAACGCTGGCTTGATGCGGGCGTGACGATGCGAGACCCAGGCTCAGTGTGGATTGATGCAGGCGTGACGATTGGCAAAGATACGGTCCTCTACCCTCATGTCGTCCTTGAGGGGAACACGGTGATCGGCGAGGAGACCTCGATCCGTTCTGGGGTTCGGATCACCGATTGCGTGATTGGTAATCATGTTGACGTGTTGGACTCCTGTGTACTCGGCCAATCATGTATTGAGGACGACGCGCATGTGGGGCCGTTCGTCCATCTTCGTCCCGGTGTCGTGGTGAGGCGGCGAGCGAAGGTCGGAAATTTTGTCGAAATGAAGAAGACCGAGTTGGGCGAGGGGTCCAAGGCCAATCATCTCAGTTATTTGGGGGATGCCACGATTGCTGAGGGAGTGAATATCGGCGCCGGGACGATCACTTGTAACTATGACGGCCTGAAGAAGCATCACACGGTGATTGGGAAGAATGTGTTTCTAGGGAGTGATACCCAGCTTGTTGCGCCGGTTACGATCGGGGATGGAGCCGTGATTGCTGCAGGGACGACCGTGACGCAGAACGTACCTGGCGATTCGCTAGCGATTTCCAGAGTCCCTCAGACCAATCGGATTGGATGGGTGGCTAAACGACGGGCCTTGGTGGAAAGAGCTGCACCCAGCGTCGCTTCAGTTAAGACCGCAGTGAAGCGCCTAACCGTAAAAAGACAGAAGGCTTCGGCGAAGTCGAAGAAAAAGCTTGGGCGGTCATCAAGGGGCTGATCGTGGAACGAAAACATCGCGTTTATTGTCTGCCAACCAATAAGGCGGGGTATTGCCATGTGTGGAATTATTGGATATGTCGGCAACCAGGAAGCCGTGCCGATTCTTATTGGAGGATTGTCCAAGTTAGAGTACCGCGGCTACGATTCATCAGGGGTGGCCGTCTTACAGGGAGAGAAAATCGCCGTCAAGCGGAGTGTGGGTAAGCTGGTGAATCTCCAGAATGCGCTCAAGGCGAATGGGCTTAATGGCACGGTCGGAATCGGCCATACTCGGTGGGCGACGCATGGCAAGCCCTCAGAGCAGAATGCCCACCCACATCGATCGAAGGGCTGCGTGTTGGTGCACAACGGGATCATCGAAAATTATCAGCAGTTGAAGCAGCAGCTTGAGAAAAACGGCTATAAGTTTGTCTCAGAGACCGATACGGAGGTCGTCGCTCATTTGATTGATAAGTATCTTCAACAGGGAAATAAGCTGGCCGATGCCGTGCGTTTGGCGACGAAAGATGTGAAAGGTAGTTATGCGCTGGCGGTGATGTCGGAGCGGGAGCCGGGAACCTTGATTGCTGCGCGGTCGGGCTGTCCGTTGGTCGTCGGTCGGACAGCGCATGCATCCTATATCGCCTCCGATGTCATGGCCATGCTGGCGCATACGCGGGAAGTGACCTATCTCGAAGAGGGGGATGTGGCCGTCGTCACCCAGGACGATGTGCAACTGACCGATTCCGATGGTCGGGCTGTCTCACGAAAGGCGTCGAAGATCACATGGGATGCATCCGCGGCAGAGAAGAGTGGCTACCCGCACTTCATGCTGAAAGAGATTCATGAACAGCCACAGACCATTCTGGATACCATGCGGGGGCGGTATTCCTATGAGACGGGAGAAGCGGATCTCCCGGACATCGGGCTGACACCGAAAGAATTCGCGTCTTTGGAGCGGATCTGGATCGTGGCTTGTGGAACGTCCTGGCATGCCGGTCAGGTCGGGAAGTATCTTTTTGAGGAGATGGTCCGGACGCCGGTTCAGGTGGATATTGGCAGCGAGTTTCGCTATCGTGACCCGCTTGTCGGCAAGAAGGATTTGTTTATTACGATCTCCCAATCCGGTGAGACGGCTGATACGCTTGCCGCTGCACGAGAGGCCAAGGCCAAGGGAGCGCGAGTCGTCTCCATTGTGAACGTGGTCGGGAGCACGTTGGCTCGTGAGTCAGATGGAGTCCTCTACACCCATTGCGGGCCGGAGATCGGTGTGGCATCGACGAAAGCCTTCACGGCACAGCTCACGGCGCTCTATCTCCTGGCCTTGCATTTTGCGCGAGTTCGTAATGTGATGAAGATGGCAGATGGTCAAGCCTGGCTTGATCGGCTCGTGCGATTGCCGGTCTTGGTTGAGAGTGTTCTCCAGAGAGAGGCCGAAATCGTCGCGATCGCCAAGCGCTACTACAAGAAACGGAATTTTCTGTTCTTGGGGCGCGGGATCAATTATCCAATTGCGCTGGAGGGCGCACTGAAGCTCAAAGAAATTTCCTACATCCATGCCGAAGGGTATGCGGCCGGCGAGATGAAGCATGGCCCGATCGCGTTGATTGATAAGGATATGCCGGTTGTGGTGTTGGCGCCTCGCGATCGACTGTATGACAAGACAGTCAGTAATCTCATGGAAGTCAAAGCACGACACGCTCCAGTGATTGCGTTCGTGGCTGAGGGAGAGCGAGAGCTCGGTAAAATTGCAGATGCGGTGTTTACAGTACCGGATACCCATTCGCTGATCTCTCCGATGCTGTTTACGATCCCCCTTCAACTCCTGGCATACCATATCGCGGTATTGCGGGGGGCGGATGTGGATCAGCCGAGGAACCTCGCAAAAAGTGTTACGGTAGAATAACCGGATGTTGAAAATGGCTTCCTGCCGCCTTTCAGGAAGACCATTTTGAACATCCGGTGAAGAGAAAGCAAAGAACAGATGGAGATCACGCAGCAGGATGTCGAGAAGGTAGCGCAATTGGCGCGATTGGCGCTGACGGCTTCGGAGAAGGAGACCTTTGCGAAGCAGTTGAGCCAGATTCTTTCGCACGTTGATCAGCTCAATCAGTACGACACAACTGGCATTGAGCCGACCGCCACCGTGATGGGGCAAGTCAATGTCTTTCGGGCGGATATTGTGCGCCCCTCTCTTCCGGTGGAGAAAGCGTTGGCCAACGCACCGGAACGTGAATCGGATGGCTTTGTAGTCCCCAAAATCATAGAGGAGCGTTAACCGTCAATGACCGTCTCATCCGTAGCCATTCTGGATGAGATATCACAATACGACGGAAGGCGAGGCAATACATGTTTCGACAAATGTTACGTTCAAAGATTCATCGCGCGACTGTGACAGGGGCTCACCTTGAGTACGAAGGAAGTCTGACGATTGATCAAGACTTGATGGAGGCCGCCGGCATTCTCCCGTATGAAGCCATTGTCTGCTCGAATCTGAATAATGGCGAGCGATTCATGACCTATGCCATCAATGGGGCTCGAGGAAAGGGCGAGATTATTTTGAACGGTCCTACAGCCAGGAAAGCGGCAGTCGGGGACCAGATTATCATCTTTTGTTATGAGTATTATGGTGAAGAAGAAATCAAGAAGCACGCACCCAAGATCGTGCGCGTGAATGAGAAGAATCGAATTGTGACAGTGAGCTAGCCGGCCCACCAGTCGCTGACGGAGGCGGGTGTCGGTTTGTCGTTCACGCGTGTATCGACAATAGGAATGTCATGTCTCTCCACAAGCTAGGTCTCGTCGAACTTCATAAGAAATTTACGGCAGGGGAAGTGACTGCGACCGAGATCGTGCGCGCCTATTTTCTCCGGATCAGTCAGGTGGAACCGAGGGTGAAGGCCTTTGTCACTCAGACAAAAGACTCGGCCTATCAGCAGGCGGAGGAATTGGATCAGAAACTCAAAGTGTGGAGAAAGACGCATCTACTGACCGGAATGCCGCTTGCGGTCAAAGATAATATCTGTACGGATGGTGTGCCTACGACCTGTAGTTCTCAGATGTTGCGACATTTTGTCCCACCATACGATGCAACGGTCGTCTCAAGGCTGCGCTCGCAGGAGTATATCTTGGTGGGCAAGACCAATCTGGATGAATTCGCGATGGGATCATCGACAGAGAACTCCGCATTTGGCCCGAGCAGAAATCCTTGGAATCTTCACTGTGTGCCGGGTGGATCGAGTGGAGGATCGGCAGCGGCGGTGGCCGCGGAGGAATGTGCAGCGGCGCTTGGGTCCGACACCGGGGGGTCGATCAGGCAGCCGGCTGCCTTCTGTGGTGTGGTGGGAGTGAAGCCTACCTATGGACGCGTGTCGCGGTATGGGCTCATAGCATTTGCCTCATCACTTGATCAGATCGGACCAATCACACGTAATGTGCCCGATGCAGCGTTTCTTCTGCAAGCCATTGCCGGCCACGATCCGATGGATTCTACATCGATTGATCGTCCCGTGCCGGACTACTTGAAAGCGTTACAGAGGCGTGATCTCAAGAAGGTGAGGGTTGGCGTACCGGTGGAGTTTTTCACCGAGGGACTTGATCCAGAGGTCGAGCAGGCGGTTCGAGCCGCAATCGGGGAGCTGAAGCAGCTTGGCGCGGAGGTCAAGGAGATCCGTCTACCACGAACCGATGCTGCCGTGGCGGTCTATTACGTGATTGCAACAGCGGAGGCCAGCTCAAATCTCGCTCGGTTCGATGGCGTGAAATTTGGGTTCCGTGCCAAGGAAACGAAGGACCTGCTTGAGCTGTATATGAAAACGAGGCAGGAAGGGTTCGGGCCGGAAGTCAAACGCCGCATTATGCTCGGCACCTATGTTCTCAGCGCAGGGTACTATGACGCCTACTATGGGAAGGCGCAGGCCGTGCGCACGTTGGTCTGTCAGGACTTCGACGCCGCATTCAAAGAGGTGGACCTCATTGTCACTCCGGCGACGCCGACACCGGCCTTCAAGCTTGGGGAGAAGTGTGAAGATCCCTTGCAGATGTATCTGTCGGATATTTTCACGATCTCGGTGAATCTGGCAGGGCTGCCCGCGATCGCGCTGCCCTGTGGGTTCAGCAAGGTAGGGCTTCCGATCGGGCTCCAGCTGATCGGGCGAGCCTTTGAAGAGGACACAATGCTCCGCGCCGCACATGCCTATGAGCAATCCACAGCATGGCATCGACAGAGGCCGTCCATACGGTAAGGTCAAGGCAGGTCAGGGCGTAAAAGAGAGAAAAGAGCCGAGGATGGACGAGATCATCGGCCAGGAAGGCAGGAAGTCATGACGATTGTCGAGATCGCGGCACTCATTGTAGCGGTCGTATTTGCCGTGCTGGTTGGATATCTCGTGCCTGTCTTGATGCAAGTTCGAAAGACTGTTGCTGAGTCTGAACGGCTGCTGGCCAAGATGAATACGGAGCTGCCGGCTTTGGTGGTTGAATTACGTGCGGTGAGCCAGAACCTCAATGAAGTGACGAGCCAGGCACGCGAGGGTGTCGAGCATGCGGCTGTCTTATTGCACGCTGTGGGCGAGGTCGGTGAATCGGTGCGGCAAGTACACAATGTCGTGTGTGGGTCAGGCGGAACGCTCTTGAGTAATGTGGCGAGTATGGTTGCTGGCGTTAAGGCCGCGACCCACGTGGTCCGGGAACGCATGAAGCATGAGGGAGGGACACACAATGGCGGATGAACGAGGAGCTTCGACAGCGGTGTTGCTAGCGTTTCTCAGCGGTGCGGCTATGGGTGCGGTGATGGGATTGTTACTGGCGCCGCAAACGGGCAGTGAGTCCCGTGACCGGCTGCGAGGGTATGCTCGTCGTGCCGAAACCGATTTGCGAGATCTCGCCGGGCGAGCCGGTGAGGTATTTGAAGAAGCCGTTGATCAAGGCAGGGAGTTCGTCGAGTCGAAACGTTCGGTTCTGCGGGAGGCTTTCGATGCCGGGCGTGAGGCGATGAAGCGTGAACGAGGGCACATCCAAGATGAGGGGACGGAACGCGGATGATTTTTGAGGCAGTGATCGGGGTGGAGGTCCATGCACAACTGCGGACCAACTCCAAAATGTTTTGCGGGTGCGGCACGACCTTTGGCCTCCCCGCCAACAGCCAGACTTGCCCGGTCTGTCTTGGTCTCCCAGGCAGTTTGCCTGTGATCAATCGAACGGCGATCGAAATGGCGGTTCGTGCCGGACTAGCGTTGAACTGTATGATCACGGCGAACAATCGATTCGCGAGAAAGAACTATTTCTACCCGGATTTGCCTAAGGGGTACCAGATTTCCCAATACGAGGACCCAATCTGCCAGCATGGCTGGATTGAGATCGTTGTCGGGACGGTCACGAAGCGAGTCCGGATCCGGCGAGCGCATCTGGAAGAAGACGCTGGGAAGAACGTACACGGAACCGGAACTACGGGGAGCCGTGTGGACTTGAATCGTGCCGGTACCCCGTTGCTAGAAATCGTGACAGAACCGGATATGAGCTCGGCCGATGAGGTCGTGGCCTACTTGAAGGGGCTACGTGATGTGCTCATGTACCTCGATGTGTGCGACGGGAACATGGAGGAAGGAAGTTTTCGTTGCGAACCAAACCTATCGTTGCGTCCGGTTGGCCAGCGGGAGTTCGGGACGAAGGTTGAGCTGAAGAATATCAACTCCTTCAAGTATGTGAATGATGCGGTCGAGTATGAGATCAGACGTCAGACCAAGGTCTTGAATGAGGGCGGCAAGATTTATCAGGAGACCAGGCTTTGGAACATTGATCGGGGTGAAACGGCTGTGATGCGTTCGAAAGAAGAGGCCCATGACTATCGATACTTCCCTGATCCGGATTTGGTGCCACTACAGTTAAACGAGGACTGGATCGAGGGATTTCGATCGTCATTGCCGGAATTGCCGGCTGTGCGTGCCCGTCGATTGATCACCGAGTATGGCCTCCCTGAGTACGATGCGGGTGTGATCACGACATCGAAAGGCATGGCGGACTATTTTGAGACCTGCCTGAAGCAGTTCAATGAGCCCAAAACGGTGAGCAATTGGGTGATGGGGGAGTTGACGCGGGAATTGAATAATTCCGGGACCGACATCACTGCGTCGCCTGTTTCGCCTGAGCGGCTTGTTGATCTGTTGGCGATGGTGGATAAAGGGGTGATCAGCTTAAAAGTCGCCCGTGACATCTTTCCCGATCTCTATCGTAGTGACAAGACTCCCCAACAGATTGTGCAGGAGAAGGGGCTGACCCAAGTCTCAGACGAAGGGGCACTGGAGAAAATGATTGACGAAGTTCTCAGTAAAAATCAGACTCAGGTGACGCAGTTTAAAGAAGGCAAACAACAGGTCTTAGGATTCCTTGTTGGTCAGGTGATGAAGGTCAGTGGGGGGAAGGCGAATCCCGGCAAGGTGAATGAGTTGTTGAAGAAGAAACTGATTGTCTAACTGGAGAGAGGGCAAGCGGTATGAGCGACATTAGAGAAATCAGAGGCAGGCAGATTATTGATTCACGTGGCAATCCGACGATTGAGGCAGAAGTTACGCTCGAAAGCGGAGCGGTTGGGCGTGCGGCCGTTCCCTCCGGCGCTTCGACGGGCGAAAAAGAGGCGATCGAGCTGAGAGATGGAGACAAAAAGCGGTGGATGGGAAAGGGTGTCTCCAAAGCGGTTGCGAACATTAGTAAGGTCATTGCCCCTGAACTGTTGGGGAAGGATGCGTTCGATCAAGCCGGGATTGATCGAGCTATGATTGCGTTGGATGGGACAAAGACAAAGGGCAAGCTGGGCGCGAATGCGATTTTGGGTGTGTCCTTAGCCGTGGCGAAAGCGTCGGCGATTGAAACCGGGCAACCTCTCTACCGGTATTTAGGTGGGACGAATGCACGTGTGCTTCCGGTTCCGCTGATGAATATCATCAACGGGGGAGCCCATGCCGACAATCGGCTGGACCTTCAAGAGTTTATGATCATGCCGGTGGGGGCCGGCCGATTCAGCGATGCACTTCGTATGGCCACAGAGGTCTTTCATTCATTGAAGACGCTTTTGAAGAAGAAGGGCCTCAATACGGCCGTAGGGGATGAGGGAGGATTTGCTCCTGACCTGCAATCGAACGAGGAAGCGCTGAGTCTCATATCGGAGGCGATTGAAGCGGCTGGCTATCAGGTCGGGCGGGACATTGCCTTGGCTTTAGACTGTGCCGCCAGTGAACTCTACGAGAAGGGACGGTACATTCTCGAAGCAGAAAAGAATCCGGAGCGTTCATCGGAAGACATGGTGAGCTACTATGGCAAACTCCTCGATCGTTACCCCATTCTCTCCATCGAAGACGGGTTGAGTGAGCTGGACTGGAAGGGCTGGAAAATGCTAACCGAGAAGCTCGGGAAGCGAGTCCAACTCGTCGGCGACGATATCTTTGTGACGAATGTCGAGATCTTTTCGAAGGGCATTACGGAAGGGATTGGAAATTCAATTCTGATTAAGCTCAATCAGATTGGAACATTGACGGAGACGTTGGATGCCATTGAACTCGCGAAGCGATCCGGCTATACGGCCATCATTTCGCACCGCTCCGGGGAAACAGAGGACACGACGATTGCGGACGTGGCTGTTGCGACGAACAGCGGGCTGATCAAGACCGGGTCCCTTTCTCGCACGGATCGTGTGGCAAAATACAATCAGCTTCTTCGCATCGAGGAAGAGTTGGGAGCCGCGGCAGTTTACCGTGGCCGAGAGGCCGTGCCCGTGCGGAGCTAGCCTGTTTTTCCGCCATGGTCTGGATTAATTGATTCATATGATGATTAAGCAAAATCGTGGCCGAGAGTGGCTGGAATGGCAGCGACGTCTGTTCACCGTTGCTCAGGTGGGCGGAGTGATCGGGGTTGTTTGGTTGGGAGTCGCACTCTTCTATGGAGAGATGGGACTCTCGCGGTATTTCGCCATGCGGGATTATGCTAAGAACTTGGAGCAAGAGTTGTCGGTATTACGTCATGAAAATGTCACCTTGCAGCACGATATTCTGCGCCTCCAGCATGATCCAACCAAGATCGAACAATTAGCCCGTGAACAGTTAGGCTATGTGCGGAAAGGTGAGACGGTGTACCAATTCATCCCAGGTTCGGAGAAACAACAGGAGCCTTCTGCAAAGCCATGAAGTTCGGAACGGTTGCCATCATCGGACGGTCCAACGTGGGCAAGTCAACTCTACTGAATCGCCTGCTAGGCGAGAAAATCTCGATTGTCTCGAGTAAGCCGCAAACGACCAGGACTCGAGTGATGGGTATTGTGCATGCGGAAGGGGCGCAAATCGCCTTTCTCGACACACCGGGACTGCATAAGCCGGACCATTTATTGAATCGGCGGATGGTTCGCGCGGCGGTGGACACGCTGGAAGACGCAGATGTGTTGTATATGCTCATGGACGCGACGAGCCGTCCAGGTCCCGGAGATTTGTCAGCCATCAAATATATGAAAGAAGCGTTGGCAAAGCAGCCGAGGCCGGTGATCTTAGTCATGACGAAAATCGATCTGGTGAACAAGCATAAGATGCTTCCCGTCCTTGATCAGTATGCTCAGCTGTTTGCATGGACGGAAGTGGTGCCGGTGTCCGCTCAGGTCAACGACAATGTGGAGCGATTGCTTGCGGTGACGGTTCCATACCTTCCGTCGGGGGAAGGACTGTATGGCGAAGATGTGGTGACAGATCAGACGATGAGGACGTTGGCGGCCGAAATGATTCGGGAGAAGGTCATTCAGGCGACAGAGGATGAAGTCCCATATGCGACGGCGGTAGAGATTGATGAGTTTGTTGAGGAGGGAAGGCTCTCGAAGATTCGGGCGTCAATTATGGTTGAGCGAGAGACACAGAAAGGTATTCTGATCGGGAAGCACGGGGAGCGGCTGAAATCAATCGGGACCCAAGCCCGATTGGACATGGAAAAGGTTTTTGGGATGAAAGTGTTTCTTGAGCTGTGGGTGAAAGTCAGAAAAGACTGGCGCGAGGATGAACAAGCTCTTGTGCAGTTGGGCTACTGACCGTTGGTGGACGCTTGATGGTAACGGTTCCCCGGACACATGCATAACCGAAGGCGGCTGGTATCTCCATGCTGAAGCAGTTCAAATAGACTTTCCCAATAAGACCGTATGTAACGAAGACGAAGTATCTGCTCTGTGCCGTCCCGTGAGCTGTTGACCTGCTCCGGTCGGCGCCACCGGGCAAGTCTCAAGATCCCGCGCAACGATCATGCCGCCAACCGACCGACCAACGGAACCACGCTTTCCGGAACAACGTTCTCGTCCTGCGGATCGTGATATTTTGCGCGAAGTCCTTCGTGATCAGACCGAACGGGGGCTGACCAAGTCGGACATTGTCATTCAATCGGTTCAGAAGTTGCTGCGTCGGGGGGCGATCGCGAACTTATCAAAAATGTTGGGGCGTATGCACCCGGCGGATATTGCCAAAGCCGTGACGCATCTCTCCTCACCGAAGGAGAAACGGGAAATTTTCGAGTTGGTTCGCGGGGGGAAGCGCGGGCAGGTACTCAGCGAGCTGGACGGGGAGAGCATCCAACAGGTACTCGCGGATCTGCTTCACTCCGATATTGCCTGGCTCTTGAAGGAGCTTGGTCCTGACGACGTTGCCCATATTCTTGGGTTTCTCCCGGAGGAACGCAGTAAGGAAGTGTTGGCCCTGATGAAGACGGAGGATTCGACCGAGGTGGCCGACATTCTCCGATACCCCAAAGATACAGCCGGCGCCATCATGACCACGGAATTCTTTTCCTTGCCTGAGGATGCCACGGCCCAGGAAGCCATACGCCGGTTGCAACAGGCAACTGACGCAGAAATGGTGTTCTATATCTATGTGACGGACAAGGATGATCGACTAGTCGGTGTTCTTTCGCTTCGGCAGCTTCTCACGGTGCCTCCCACCACTCCGCTGAAGAACATCATGACGCGGGAGGCGATGAGCGTCAGCATTGATATGGATCAGGAAGAGGTGGCGAGGCAGGTGGCCAATTATAACTTGTTGGCGATTCCGGTCGTGGAGCGAGACGGGAAGCTTGTCGGGATTATCACGGTTGATGACGTGGTCGATGTCATCCGTGAAGAAGCGACAGAGGATATGTTGAAGATGGCCGGCGCCATTGAAGAAGATACGACTTCAAAGTCATCGAGCATCGCGTCAGCCAGGCTCCGATTGCCGTGGTTATTTACTAACCTTGTGGGGAGCCTGCTGTCCGGCGCAATCCTTTGGTATTTCCGTTATACCGTTCAAGAAGTTGTGGCTATTGTGAGTTTTATTCCCGTCATTGCGGCGATGGGTGGTAATGTTGGCTTGCAATCATCAACATTGATTATTCGTGGATTGGCCACCGGTTCCGTTGAGCTTAGCCATGTCTGGCCGGTGTTTTTTCGTGAGGCGAAGGTCGGGCTGGTCATGGGGCTGGCGTGCGGAGTGACGTTGACGCTGGTTGCGTGGGTCTTGCATCAAGGGTTTCTGGGGATGGTCGTGGGCGTTTCTCTGATCATCGCCTTTTTTGTCTCGACCAGTATGGCGACGATTATGCCAATTATCCTGAAACGCATGGGGGTAGATCCTGCCGTCGCGGCCGGTCCCTTTGTGACGACGGCGAATGATATCACGGGGATTTCGATTTATTTGACGTTGGCCACGCTATTCTTGGAGTATCTCCGATGACACAATTCAGCAGGTCGTCAGGATATGGTTGTGTCAGGGGTGAAAGGGATATGTGCCGCTCATAAAGGCGACGGCGATCGTTTTGCGGAGTCGTAAGTGGGGAGATGCCGATCGAATCGTCACATTTTATTCGAAAGAGAAGGGCAAGATCGGAGGCGTGGCTCGTGGTGCGCGTCGACCCAAAAGCCGTTTTGGTGCTGCACTTGAGCCGTTCAGCCTGTGCCGGTTGAATCTTTTTGAAAAGGCCGGTGATTCGCTCTTGCGGGTTTCGCAAGTTGATCTTGTCAGGTCTTCCCAGAAGTTGCGGGAATCTCTCAGGCTGATAGATTCGGCGGCACGGATGGTCAACGTGGTGGCCGCGATCACTCCGGATGGCGATCCGGATCCGCTCTTGTTTGATACGCTCGAACAGGGGCTTGCATCGCTTCACGAGAGTGAAGACCCAGCTTTTACGGCTCTTCTTTTCCAAATTCGATTGCTGGGTGTCACAGGATTTCGCCCACAGACCGACCACTGTGCCGCATGTGGGAAAGCACATTTTGCAAGTGAACCTCAGTTTTCTCCGCTTGCAGGGGGGCTTGTGTGTTTATCATGCGCGGCGCACCAGCGAGTTCGTTGTATCGCGCTCTCGCGCGGCAGCCTTTCATTTCTCCAACAGGCGATTCGTCTTGATCCCACCGTCGTGACACGGTTGCGAGCCGGTGGACAAGTGCGAGGCGAAGTGGAGGCGGCGATCGAAGGGTATGTGACGGTTGTGGCCGGTAAACGACTGCCATCAGCGAACTTTCTCTCGGTTACCGTGTCGTCATAAGCGCGTTCAGAGGGAGGAGTGGGTATGACAACCGCTACAGTAGAGCCTCGGGATATGGAGTGGCTTGAGAAGGGTGTATTGGGAATTCAATGGAGTGACGGCCATCAGGCGGTCTATCCGGTCCGTTCTCTTCGGCAGCATTGTCCCTGCGCGGCTTGTGTCGACGAATGGACGGGGGAGCGCCGTCTTCAGGCTGACGATGTCCCGTTGTTGATCATGCTGCAGGATATTCAACCGGTTGGGCGCTATGCGCTTCAGTTCAAGTGGAGCGATGGCCATGATACGGGAATATATTCCTACACGTTGCTCAGGGCATTGTGTCAGTGTGATACCTGTCAACCGGTTAAGCCGATCGAAGTCAAGTCCAGGCGGCTTCTGTGATGGGAGATGACGACATGGTACATCGCGTTAGCGCTCCGATGAAAACCATACTGAGCGTGTTCGCGGTCGTAGGATTCGTGCTCTTGCTCGGATGCAAAAGTATGCCGACACTGGAGCAGCAAGAGCAGCTGGTTCAAGGAGAAAATCTTGTGCTAGATCAAATCACCAGCAGGGCCGTTGTAAATGCATGGGGGGGGCCTCCTTTCTACCATAGCGAGTTCGCCTACTTTTTTGTGATGCCAGATTTGAGTATTATTCCTCGATCCCGAGTAGCTACGGGTGAGGTGCCGAAAGGATGGAGCGGTGGGGTTCATGCAGGCGAAAGTGTCTACTTCGCCTACCCCGATCGAGGCTGGTTGCTGGTCTTTTTTGATGAGCGCCTTGTCTACAGAGAAAAGCTCCAAGCCGATGAGTTACGGACATTGGCAAAAGGTTGGGCCTATGAGGCTCGATTCAAGACCAGGATTGACGAATCTTCGCGCCCATAGGTTGTCCCTGATTATCCCACATGGCGTTGAAAACATCAGATAGCTTGCACATCGTGATGGCCTCCTCTGAGGCGGTTCCTTATGCGAAAACGGGTGGACTTGCCGATGTGGTGGGCGCGTTGTCCATGGCCCTCGCGAAGTCAGGGTATCAGGTCACCGTATTATTGCCGGGTTATCGGACTCAATTAGCTCAGAAGGACCGTCGGATCGCCATGCAATTCTCGGTGCCTGTGGGGGAGAGGCCGATGGATGTTTCTATCGAAGAGGAATATCTGACGGTGACCGGTGCATTACATCACGTGAGAGTGTTGTTCGTGTGTCATGACCCGTACTTCGACCGTCCGGGACTCTATCAACAAGATCATCGTGACTATCCGGATAACCTTGACCGATTCACCTTGTTCTGTCGTGCAGTTATTCAAGCGATGCATATCTTAGTGGACGTACGGCGGGAGAAGATTGATATTCTGCACCTTCATGATTGGCAGACCGCACTGTGCGCTGTCTATCTCAAGGCACTAGCACATGAACACAACAGTCTTCAGTCGATCAAGACGTTGTTGACTGTGCATAATCTCGGCTATCAGGGGATATTTCCAGGTCAGGAGTTCATGAAAACCGGCCTTCCTTCATCGTTGTTCTCACTGAGTGGCCTTGAGTTCTACGGAGCAGTCAATTGTTTGAAGGGGGGCATCATCTTCTCCGACGCTGTTTCCACTGTAAGTCCCACCTACGCAAGGGAGATCTTAACGGCAGAATATGGGTGTGGTCTTGAAGGTGTGCTGGCAAGCCGTAGGGATGGTGTAACCGGTGTTACCAACGGAATTGATGAGGCTGCGTGGGATCCTGCGCACGATGCCTATCTACCGGCGAAGTACCACGCCGATGACCTATCGGGAAAACTGACGTGCAAGCGAGCGTTACAGCAAGAGCTAGGATTGCCGACTCTTGATGTGCCATTGGTGGCTGTCATTGGTCGGTTGACGTTCCAAAAAGGATTTGATCTGTTGCTTGAGATTCTTCCGGAGCTTATGGCTCTCGATCTCCAGTTGGTTGTATTGGGTACTGGCGACACTCACTTGGAACAAGGGTTCATTGCAGCGAAGGAGAGGTATGCTCACAGAATCGGTCTCCATCTTGGTTTTGACGAGGGGCTAGCCCATCGTATCGAGGCGGGTTCAGACATGCTGATCATGCCGTCTCGTTACGAGCCCTGTGGACTAAGCCAGCTCTATAGCCTGCGATATGGGACGGTTCCGATCGTGCGGCGTACAGGGGGACTGGCTGATACTGTTGTTCCCTTTCGTCCGTCAACAATCAAATCCAAAATCGCAACAGGGTTTCACTTTATTGATCCCTCTCCCGATGCCTTGCTCTCCGCGATTCTGCTCGCGCTTCATGCTTATGAAGAGCAGGAGGTTTGGCGTTCCTTGGTGACTGCGGGAATGAAAGCAGACCTCTCGTGGGATCAATCGGCAAGGGTCTATGCAGATTTATATCGTCAGTTGCGGGATGGGAGGTGAAGCGAATCGGCTAACGTGTATTGAATGAGATGGTGAGCCCTTGCTCTATTTTTGCAAGCAAGGTTTTTGCCTTCACAGCGTAGTAGGAGTGTTGCCCTTCATGAAGTCTGATAATAGAAACAAAAAGATCCCGTGCAACTTCGAGGTATCCCTGGTTAAACGCAAGTTCACCAGTATGGAGGGCACAGGCTGAAGTCATCGCCTTAACGTCCACTGCCACTCGGTTGGTTGGGGTTGAAACCAGATGAGCAATTCGGTTTGGTAGTGGCAGAATGAACCCACTTTTCTCCTGACCAAGAAGGCTCGCTGTTCGGAGTTGGTCCAAGTTTGCTGTCGCTTTAGACAAATCTGATGTCGATTTGCAATCGCCGTACGCGTTCCACAATGAGGCGAAACCACTATCTCTCACCTCGCTAGTGTGGGAGGAAGG
>JAMXAU010000170.1 GCA_024281365.1 Nitrospira sp. | reverse complement strand
CCGAACGCCATATTACCCAGGATTCGGTGGAGATTAAGCGGGTTCCACAGTGCAGTGTGAATCACATGCCAGATATTCCCAAGGTACCGCCCCTGCTCATCGACGCCGGCAGGCGACATCATGAAACCGATCCACGAGTTGGCGAGGAACATGAGCAATGTTCCGATGACGTTCAAGACCACCGACATGCTCAAATGGATCCACTTCAAGAAGCCCTCTCTCATCTTGTCCCAGCCATAATAGTAGATGTAGAGAGTTCCGCTCTCCGCCACAAACATCAATGCGTAGATGTGCATGACAGGACGGAAGATGCCCGACAAATATGAGAAGAAGGCCGGATACAGAGTCAGGAAGGTAAAGATCAGAATACCTCCCAGAATGGCAGTGAGAGAGTAGGCAGTAAGACTGATCTTAATAAAGTCATACGCCAATTGATCGTAGCGCTTCGCGAGCGCTTTATCCTTCGTCACGACCCCCATAAACTCGATGATCATGCAGAAAATCGGCACGGCCAACACAAAGCTGCCGTAATAGAGATGCTGCTGGTTCGCAAACCAGAGCAACACTCGACTTTCAAAGTTATACCTCGGATAGTCCTTCACGCCATCCGTCGTCTTAGGAGCGGGAGCACCAGACACGATACCCTCGGTCTTATAATAGACATCCCGACCCTTTTCGACTTTATCCCCATCCTTCTTTGCCGCATCGCCCGCATGAGTCTCTTCACCGATGGCCAGTGAAGGCAACGCCACGACGACCGGAAGCAGAAGGAGGCCGACCATCATGCAGAGCGCCACGATCGAAAATATGCGCTTGCCGACTAAAAGGCCCATGGAATACCTCCTTAATACCCTACGTTAAATGTATGATTTTCAGAATATCCGACAACACCTTCAGGAGGGCTTAGTTTTTGAAGAGATACCAAAAGTCCAGCCCCTGCATATCCATGAGGTAGTGGTCAACCAACACAAAATAACCAACGGTAATAATAAGAGAAACAACAAGTGCTATGACTGGATTGTTAAGCGCGCTCATCTTCTTCTTCCTCTCTTCTGTCGACCAATGCCATCAATCAGTTATGCCGGACAGGCTCCCCACGCAAGACAAATTCCACTCACGACTCAACAAGGGCACTGAATACCGGCAAACCAATAGAAAAACCATAATCCGACAGCACAAGTGATGTAAAAAATCATCTTCCCAATTTTTACTTTAAGCTCGCTATCAGGGGTAGCTGTTGCCATCGTCATTTAACTCCCGATCAAGATAGTTGGTAAGGGATAGAATTCAGAATTACTGCATTTCCTTGACAGGCACCCGGCCCTGTGTTATCAAAATTTCTCAACTTCTAACGCGAATCAGAGAGGAAATTGTGTCGAAAAACTCAAAAGTGTTTGACATTATAGTTTTGGCTGGAATGGTTGTCAACATCATTTTGGCCGTGTTTTTGATCCTCTACTACTTTGATTTCCTGTAAATTCTTCCGGTTTTTCCTTCTCTTCCCCCAGCGTACCGGTAGTCGAATTTGCACAGCGGAAGCCGATCGTTTCATCCCGAAAATCTTGCATCATCTTGCTCCGACTGGTAATCCGAACATCGCCACCTGCTGTCGTATATCCTCCCCCGCGAAGCACCCGATAGGTGCCATACTCGGGGCTCGGTGGATTGTGATCCGGTGAACTCTTATAATAAGTCTCATCGTACCAATCAGCCACCCACTCCATGACATTGCCGGCACCATCCATCACTCCAAAGGGACTCTTGTCGCTCTGGAATGTACCGATAGGCGCCGACGCTTCATAACCATCCTGCACACGAGCCCAATTGGCCCCATCAGGTTGCTCCTGATCCCCCCATGGCCAGAGCCTTCCATCCGTACCGCGCATAGCCTTTTCCCACTCAGCTTCAGTCGGAAGCCGCTTGCCCTTCCAACGGCAATACCCGTCCGCGTCTTCCCACGACACATAGACGATGGGCTGATTGATCCCGCGCACCTTGGCCCCACTCTTGGCATAGCGCGAAGGAAGTCCTGGTTTTCGATGCCCCGTGGCCACAACAAACTGCTGATACTGGTAGTTCGTCACCTCGTACCGATCAATCGCGAACGCATCCAGATAGATGGTTCGTTGCGGACGTTCATCGAAGCCTCCTCCCTCAGTTCCACGAACGAACGGCCCCGCCGGAATCGTGACCATCTCACCAGAAAGAGGTTCTTCTCCGGGAGCACTGTCCGCCATCGACACTACTTCGGCGGTGGGGTCAGACATCGGCTTTTCATACGGCGTGACCGTAGTCCCTCGCATAATGGCGACAATGGGCATCGCCGCGCATGCCAGAACCACCAGCAAGAAGACAAGTTTAAATTTTGACTCGAGCATGCCGCCCTATTACTCAGCTCCCGTGACTGAAGCCGGGTCCAACTCACTCGCGCAGCGGACACCGATCGTGACATCAGTACGCCAATGTTTTGCCGCAAACCGCTTGGACAGCCTTGCGTGATGCTCCGTCTCCCTCCAAGAGCCTCCCCGCACGACTTTTAAATCTGCATTCTCAGGCCCCTTGGGATCACGAAACGGAGATTTCTTGTAGTAATGCTCGTCGTAGGAGTCCTCAACCCACTCCGCCACATTTCCCGTCATGTCGTGAATGCCGTAAGGACTGCGCCCAGCCTCAAAGGATCCGGGAGGAGCCAGATACTTATAGCCATCCTCCGTACCGTCGAGATTGGCCGCATTGACGACGAACTTGTCTCCCCAGGGATATCGTCGCTTACTCTCACCTCGACCGGCTTTCTCCCATTCCGCTTCCGTCGGCAGACGCTTCCCCGCCCACTTGCAGTAGGCCGCCGCCTCATCCCACGAGACACTCATCGCCGCGAACTCTGGTTTCAAGATCTTTGATTGATCGTCGTCAAACACCTCGATCCTCGGCATCCCCCGCTTTGTCATCTTCGCAAACCGCTGATATTCTTGTTGCGTCACCTCATTCCGATCGATATAGAACCCTTTCAAATAGACCTGATGTTCGGGCGCCTCATCGGGATCCCCGTCATTGCTTCCCATCGTAAAAGGCCCTTCCGGAACTTGCACCATTTCCCGCCCTTCGTCTCCGATCTTGGTCTTGTACATGGAGAAATCCTGAGTGGGTAGACTGCTGGCCGTCGGTCGCGCTTCGGACTTCACGGACGCCGCAAGCTGTTTCATCTGCTTGGCCTTGTAGGATTCGTAGGCCAACAGACCGATCATGAGAAAGAACGACGCAAACACAAAGATAATGGAGCCGACTAAGACACCTTTATTTTCCACACATACCTCGACAATCAATACACATGAACCCTACGACGGCGACGTCCCAGCCTGCTCTGCCGCCGCCTTCTTCGCTGCACGCACATCTAGCAACATCGAAATCTGAACGCCGAGAAAGCCGCCCATGGCCGCTCCAGCTCCAGCCCCAACCCAGATTCGATCAGCACCGGCCATCAACCAGGCCAACAGACCACCAATGACCGTGCCGACCAGAATGCTCACGAGAAACCGGCGCCCACCAAGAAAGCCGATCACTACACCGAGGCCGAGCCCAACAAGAATGGCGACCGGCATCAGCCCCCCGCCCATAGTCGTCCCGATCAGGGTCCCGACGGTCCCCATCACGACGATGCCAAGGGCAATATCTACGACCTTGCGACTCTCCATCACGCCACTCTCTTAAACCCCACGCACGCGTCACTTCCCCGGAAGGGCGACGAGCGGGCCAAAATCGATCTCCACCCCAGGCGCGGCGATGATAGAAATCCCCCAGGCCTTCTCCGCCGGCTCATGCTTATGAATCCGCTTAAAATCCTCGTACACATTGACCCGCTCTTCAAACCACTGTCCGATTTCCTTCGTCCCAGACTGGACAACGATCTCCGATCCGCTGAACATCCCACCTTCGGTCAAGGTGCCGTCCGGTTTCGATTCGCTCCAGACATATTTCGTGAACACCGGAATAAACAGGAGATCCGTATCGAGCGAGGCATAGACGGCCGCGAGCGGCTCGTTTCCGGTCGCGGCCTTGGTCAGACGCCAGCGCCATGTCAGAACCGGATAGGCCTTGGGATCCCAATCGATTTTCTTCTTCTTGATCCGTTGCCCCGCATCCTTGGCCGACAAAAAG
>JAMXAU010000169.1 GCA_024281365.1 Nitrospira sp. | reverse complement strand
CTCTCGCAACGATCTGATCGGTGTCGATCCACCGATAGTCGAGCCCGTAGAGATCTCGGTTACCGATCTTCATCCGCACTCGTGGGATCCCCTTCGGACTTACCTCCTCACCCGCCAACTGACCGATCACATGTTTGCCGTCCTTGAGGGTCAATTCGACCAAGTCAGCCGGCCAGAAATACCCGAATCCGTTCATAAGGATAAGAACAAGAAGTCCCCCGATCATGAGGAGTGATAGAGAAAGCCCAGCCCCACAGCCCCAAATGAAGAGCTCTCCGCTTGCCATGAACTGTCTAACCCACTGTTTCATTGAATCACTCGTTCACCGGCAATGCCGGATCTATGCCTGACACCTGGCTTCTTTCGCCCCATCTCGACTCCGGCCTTGTGACACCAGTCTTACGGCTAAAACTGGCTATATTTCTCCCTGAGTCGCTGTCGAACCAGTTCCGCGACCGTGTTGAGCAGAAAAGTCGCCACAAAGAGGAGCAACCCTGCCAGAAAGAGCGTGCGATACAGCGTTCCTCCCTGCGGGGCCTCAGGAATTTCCACGGCAATATTAGCGGAGAGCGTCCGAAATCCGTTAAACAAGCTCCAGTCCATGATGGGGGTATTCCCCGTCGCCATTAAGACGATCATGGTCTCCCCCACAGCCCGACCGAGCCCAATCATCAACCCGGAAAAGATGCCAGGACTGGCGGAGATGAGGACGAGATAAATCAGCGTCTGCCAACGTGTCGCGCCAAGCGCCAAGGAGCCGGCAATGAGATTTTTCGGGACATTGGTCAAGGCCTCTTCTGAAATGCTGTAAATGATGGGAATGATAGCGAACCCCATGGCGACTCCGACGACAATGGCATTGCGCTGATCATAATTCAGGCCCAAGTGGGTCTGCAGCCACGGTTTGTAGTGACCATCGAACAAAAAGGATTCCCACCAGGTATTCGTCGCCAAGCACCCCCAGATCACGGCGATGATGACAGGCATCATGAGTAACGCCTCAACACCAGGCCGAATTCGATGCCGAATGGAGGCAGGCAACAACAGAAAGAGTCCGGCAGAGACGGCCACGGCAAAGGGAGTCACCAAGACCATCCCTGTCATGGCGGGGAAATTCCGTTCGAGCACCGGCGCGAACCAAAGCCCTGCCAGAAATCCCAGGACCACGGTCGGAAGTGCCGCCATGATTTCGATCGTCGGCTTGATCTTGGCTCGATAATCAGGATGCATGAACATGGAAGTGTAGATGGCGGCTAATACTGCCAACGGCACGGCAAGGAGCACCGCATAGAAAGTGCCTTTGATCGTCCCAAAGATGAGCGGTGTCAAGCTAAACTTAGCCTCGAAGTCGTCTGAACCACTGGAGGATTGCCATACCAGTTCCGGTCGTTCATAACCTTCGTACATCACTGGAGAAAACAAGGTCGCCAGGGTAATTTCTGGATAAGGATTCGCAATATGATAATGGAGCAGGTGATTATTTTTGCTCACACTGACCAGGCCATCAGCCTTAGGCGAAAAATAGGTGCTGCGCAGCGCCCCCTGTTTTGGAGCCAGTGTGAGTAGCGTCTGCGCTGATGTCGAGTGGTGCAGCCGGATTTCTCCTTCGGCATCCGTGGTGATGAATCCCTTATCCCGTTGTGAGATCGTGACGTCGCTGACCGCGTTCTGGTGGGAAGCGAACCGATGGACAGCCGTCATCTTGGTCTGATTTGTTCCTGGGTGCTCCCGCACCGGCATCCACACCGCCACCTGCCCAGCCGCATCACCGACGACAAGACTCCGGTCCCCTATCAGGTACCCCAACGCAGTGATCGCTTTGTTTTGTTCAGAGGCCTGAGTCGCCTCTGTAAGAAGAGGCTTGGCTGCATCCCGAAGATCAAAATGATAGACCCTGCCGTCTTGCGTGCCGACTGCGAGCAGCTCCGTTTGACTTGCGAGCGTCAGTGCGGTCACGCGACCGGGAATGCTTGACGTCAGATCGACCTGCGAGTTGAAGCAGAGGTCGTTCCATCGGGGCGAGAGAGCGTGCGGCTGGTAGTCAGCCAGAGATGCTGGTCTTCAAGCAGGGCGGCGATGCGGACTTCGGAATCCGTGATCTGATAGGCCAGCCTGGTGACTGGTTGCGGAGTTGGCGCGACAGAAATTGGAGTCCCAACCTTCACAGATGGGGCAATCGAACGTTTGCTCTCATGGTCTTGCGTAAATTCAATCGTCACCGGAACTATCCGCCCGTCTGGCGCCTGGCGAACGTGGACTGGTCCTTTGAAGGCTTGTGTGCGCGGCTCACGAAGCCGTCCGGCAGCAAATCCCGCGGGGTATTTCAGACGGCGGTCGCGCCTTCACCGAGGAACAAACTCCAACGAGTCACCGCGTAATACATAGGCGAGCTCTTGATGTCTCAATGCCGATAAGAGTTGAGGCGGCTGGATGCGGCAGCGGAGAAAGGGATAGGCTCAGCCAGAGTTGGCCTGGGTGGAAGAAAGAGCGGGACGACTTCTTTGACGAGAAACACACACATGCCAAGAATGCACAGAATAATGCTGATGCCGCCCGTTTTGATAATAAAGCGGGTGACCCGATCGGTGATTGATCTGATTTGGCGTCGAGTCAGTAGCCCCTCTACAAGGGCCGGGGTCGGCATTGCACCCCGGTTGGGAAAAGAGTCTCCTTGAAGCACCGGTTCGGGAGTGAGTAGAGGCGCGTTCATGTGCTGGCCTCAGCCCACCTTTCCCACGTTTCAGCCTTGCCCACCGAGAACGATCGTGCGAGGTCATGATCCTCTTTACGATCACCCCCACTTCTAATATCTGATTTCACGCCTATTCAACCTTCGACAATTCTTTATCAATGACGCTCTGTGGTAGCGGGAAGAACCCATCCTTGATGACGATGGCTTGGCCTTCTTTACTATAAATGAACTTGATGAATTCTTTCACGAGCGGATCGAGCGGCTTATTCGGCGCCTTGTTGACGTACACCAACAAGTGCCGCCACAGCGGATACGAGCCGTTCATGGCATTTTCCTGTGTGGGAGCCATGAATGGCCCACCATCTTTTTCCGACAACGAAAGGGCCCGAATGCCGGACGTAGTGTAACCGATACCACTATACCCGATTGCGGCAGGATCCTCCGTAACCCCCTGCACGACGGATGCTGAACCCGGTTGCTCTTTGACCTCATCCTTATAGTCCCCGCCTTTCAGGGCATGCTCCTTGAAAAAGCCATAGGTGCCCGAGGCTGAGTTCCGGCTGTAGAGACTGATCGTAGACACCGCTATGTCTCCGTAACGCCTAACTCCCATTGATCGACGTTTTCCCCGTGCGCCCCATCGACGGGTCTTGGAAAAGATGGCATCAACCTGCGAAATGGTCATACCCTGAAGCGGATTGTCCTTATGGACATAAACCGCCAAGGCATCGATCGCGACGGGGAATCCAGTCGGCTTGTATTTATATTCTCTCAAAATAATCGACTTCCGTCGTTTTCATCGAACGTGCATTCGGACTGATCTGCGCAGTCCCTTCAATTGAGTGCAGGTGGTGCCGTGCTGGACCCCTTCCCTTCAATTTGGACTTTGACATTCGGATACTGCTTGTAAACCTTCGGCCCATAGCGTCATAAGGTTGTTAAGTGTGTCGGATCCGATGCTATTCAGGTTACCCGATACTCCGCCGACCTTGACATATCCCTTCAGATTTTTATTCAACTGGACGACTTCATCGGCTAAAGCATTGGTCGTCACAAGCATAGTGGCCATGATCAGTAGAGTCCACGTAGGCAAACCCCGGTCTTTTTCATGGTCATTTGATTTGAATTTTGCATATTCCATCCCTTCATTTGTGAGCCACAACTCGCCTCAATAATAAGGCTACTATCGCAAACCCCATTTCTTCACGAATCCTTTGGGCTATCGTAGCGCGAAAACAATGTCGCCTAGATGACCGTCTAGACATTCTCGCAACCGATCAAGAGACCTGCGCTTTGACGTTTTCCATGCCGTTGCCGATTCGATGCCCCTCTCAGATGGCTATCGCCTAGAATTTTACTCTGTTATTCCCGCACTGTCACGCATATGAACTTGTGTTAACTCTTTGTACGCTTTTGTGTTTATAGCCTGACCTGATTGGATGTGTTCTTTACGGACTGAACCGGCCATCAAGTAGGGCATGATTCCATCCGCTGATGCATCATGGCATAGCGCGTGTGTGAACCCGTGGCCGAAACGAGCACACAGCATGTAGTGGTAGCTCAGTCATTGCGCCACAATCTTGATGCAGGGAGCAAGGCTTAGCCGATTTCTCTTTATGGAGTGCGGATTGGGGGGATGGCCGTGAGAGTCGGATTGTGGTGCTCTCTTCCCGTAATTGCTCAACTTGATCTTGGAGCCGTTGCATCCGCCTATTTTGCTCATCAAGTCGACCTCAGTCTGATTGGTACCGGAGAGTTCTTGGATCTGAAGCTGCAACCCCTCTGGAAGAAGCTACTGTCTGTGTGGCTTTCAGATGGTGACGCCGCCTGTAGGGGAACCGGATGATGTTGTCTCACCTTGGTTCACACGAACAGGTGAGTTCGCCCTTCTTTTCCAGAGTCCTTCACCACGAGCGAAATATGAACCTTCTCGAATGGAGCCCATCGCGGTTCTTCGGAGCCTGAGAAGCCACCTTGAGCAGGGCCGACCACCCAGCACTTCAATGTGAGATTACGGATATCCTTGTAGTCGCCTCCCCGGTGTCAGTGCGAATATCGATGAATGGTCGGTCACGACCACATGGAGGAAACCACGATAAAACAAAGGACACCCGCTGTCCGATCTCACGATAAGCTACGTCCGGTTTTGGCAGCCGGAAAAAATACACGTTCAGTCGGGCGAGCCTCTGGAATGCTGTAGCAAGCTGTTCAGCGATGACCGACAGCTCCTTGGTGAAAGAGAAGGACCGGATCCGGCTTCGTCATCAGTCCGGCGATGGTCCCACTGTATCCAGTGATCTAATGAACTGAAGAAGTGATGTCAGATCTTTCGGAGTCAGCTCGATCGGATGATTGTTCAACCCTGTCTGGCTGGATGGGCGGACTGAAGGATCAGCTTCTACACCGATCCTGATACCCTCTCGGTCATACACCGATCGTCCATGGGTGAAGAAGCTACAGGCAGACATATTTACACCGACGCATAGGACCGCCCCTACAAGTAACGTCGATGCCAAGCTGGGCTTAACGTGGTTTCCTTTTTTCATCTTGGTGATTCTTTGCCGTCTCTACCGTGATCGAACCCCGTTGGGGAACGAACAACAACTCCGCCACGCCTCTCTTTATGGAGTTACAGTTTTTGCACAAACGGTCTCTTGTCTAAGAGTCACGTATCCTGCTTCATAGAAGGGAAAATCTTGGATGCCCCGCCCTTGCGTGTTCCAGAAATGGAGACATTGGGCCGCCACGATTGGGAAGCTTCGGGAGAGATCGTTGACGGTGACGACTTTCCACGGACGGGTCGTCCCTACAACCATTACTCGATTACCAGCCTGAAGATTTGCACTCTGGATTTGTCCCTGATAGATAATGACAAAATCTCCGTGGTTCCGCTCATCTTCTTTCGTTACCATGTCGCCGGATACCTGTGACTGTAAAATCCGCCCGCCAAGCTGAACCTTTTTTGATTCAGACCCATCGGTTACCATACGCCATCGGGAAAAATCAAAGTTTCGGTCAACATCCTCCATCACTTTGGAGGGGAATACACTACCCGGGGGAGCACAGGCACTCACTACCGCCCATGATAGGACGAAAAGACTAGCGATAATTCTCACATTGACCTCCTTACACCATCTTCTAGCCCGCGCTAAACCGACACTGGAGCAAGGAATCATCATCCGCACGACATGTACCGCAACTGCCACTGCAAGAAGAACGCGTTCTGCGCGAATGGGTCATTCGCAGCATTAAGCGCAATGCCTGGCCCCAATCCCGAATGGTGCCGGAATTCGTAATTGAATTGTATTTTTGACTGCATTTTTGGCGGGAAATTTTCAAAATAATAGTTTAAGCCAACGATCTGTCTGGTGTAGCGATCGTTCGACAGGCTGGTATTGGGGTTAAACTCTTCATACATGAAGACCGGCTCAAAATTTTGGAGCGGCCCTTCCGTAAACAAATACTTTGCCAAGACATACCAGGTCTGTCGGTTCGCGCCCGGCGCACCAGAACCACCGCACACAGTCCTATCGAGACAATCCCCATTGGCCGGAGTCCCAACAGTGGTGGCATTTGATCCATCATGCCCTTGCCAATATTCTCCGTATACCGTGAAACCTGGTAAGAACTTCGGGTTCCAACGAGCATCAATCCCATACCGATCTAAGTGCCCCTTGCCACGCCCATTGATGAAGGTGCCGGCGTTGTTTGAGGTTCCTTGTATCATCGTGAAGCTGACAAATGAGTTTTCGTCGCCGAATAGCCGCAAGCGCATGTACACCGCCTTCGGCCCGTTGCCCCCCCCGATCCCGGAGGTATTGCTCACGATACCATTGGCCTGAAAGTTATTGTTGTTCATGATACCGACCACATACTCCAGTCGGTTCATAATTTTTCCGCGTACATCCACGAAGTAATCGCGCTCTTGGAGGAACTCGATGGCCCCACCCGTTCCGTTTCGGTTCTGCCCTGGCCCACCACCACCGCCCACACCATTCAAATAAGGAGAACTGATAATATCCCGCAGACCGCCTGACGTTTCCGTAAAGATACCGAAGGGCATACGGAAAATACCCATCCTGATGATGTTGAGGTTGGGCGCCCACGACTGAATCGGTCGCACATCGATATAGGCTTCTCGAAAGAAGGTCGCCACAGTTGGATTTCCGGGTGCAGTACTGCTATTACCAGTCGGAGTGACGCTCGCCAGGCCAGTACTCTGAAACTCCATCAGCATATGCCACCGAGGGAGATAGTCGCTCAGCTTTCCCCAGAACACCAGCTCGGCTCGCCGAACCGAGAAACTGTCCTGGCTTTTTCCTTCAGGGACGTTGGCATTGACATGCCCATACAGAAACTGCAGCGAGTTCAGACCGAAATTGATCTTGTCCTTCAAGATCGGGAGCACTTCGGTTTTGCCCCTCCAATCCTCCAAGTTTTCCAGCCGCCTCGTTTGGTCTGCCGTCCGATATTCCTGTTCAGTACGTATTCGAAGCCAGTCGTCCTTGGTGATCGTCCCCTTCTGAAGAAGGAGGTCTTCAAGGGAAATCCCAGCCGGCGGCCCCTGCTTTTCCGACGTTGAATCGGCCTGTTGGGCAACTTGCACAGGAGTCGACGATAGGTTTTGACTCGCCGACACTTCCTGAGCCAC
>JAMXAU010000168.1 GCA_024281365.1 Nitrospira sp. | reverse complement strand
TGAGAAAGGGCGTCCGGTCTCAGAATGGTGATCGTCCGTCCGTCCATATGAATGAACTCTTGATCCCGAAACTGTCCCATGATGGTGCTCACCGTTTCACGGCTACAGCCAATCAGATTGGCCATTTCTTGGTGGGTCAACTTGGCCTTCAGACGAATCCCGTGTTGGTCTGTCACACCATCGGTCTTGCTCAACTCTAACAGGAGGTGGGCCAAACGCGCCGGGACATCCCGAAAGACGAGGTCTTCGACGCGGCTCTGGATTTTCCTCAGTCGCAGGCCGATAAGCTTGGTCAACTTCACCGTTACGTTCGGATGCATCGCTAAATACTGGTCGAAGTCTTTGCGTGGGATCACGCAAATCAGTGTGTCATCGAGGGCTTCCGCTGAGGTCGAGCGGGGGGTATTTTCCAACACCTCCAACTCACCGAAGACTTCGCCAGGCTCCAGGATTTCAAATGTGACCTCTTTCCCGTTCGGGGCCGTGTTGGCAATTTTGACACGCCCCTTTTTCAGCAAATAGACACTGCTGCTCGGATCACCGGGAAGATAGAGAGGCTGGCGCTTTTTGACTTCCTCCATTCGGGTAATCTTCTCCATCTCCTGCATAGCAGACGGAGAGATCCCGTCGAACAAGCGAATGTGCTTGAGATACCACAGCTTATTGGAGGATGAGGAAGGCTGTTCCATGTGCTCCACCGCCGATTCAGACCGACAGTCTAATGACTTCTCCTCCCATGAGGCAAGACATCTCTTGATGCCACAGTCCTTCGGTGGCATCGTCTGTTCGAAAAGGGTCTGTCATCCACCTGACACATTCGTGCGAAAGAACAACGACATCGTGCCGTGTGATGGGGCTGTTCTCCTGGCCGTCCTCAACCTATCACACTGTGAACTGGCTCACAGAATCTCAACGGCACGTGGGTTATTGTGAAGTCATGTTGAGAGGTGATACTTCCGGAAAGCCTGATGTGCAGGAGAACCTCCATAAGGTTTCGCTCAGCCACACGAAGGGAGTCCAGTCCATGGAAACACAGTGCGTAGACGAGCCTCAGAATGACACGCCCCATCCGATGCCCCCTTTGCATCAGGGCACGTTACCCGTTACGCCCGCTAAGGGGCATCCTTCGGGCAAGGTGATCATCGCTCTGGTGATCGGACTGGCCATCGGGGCGTTCTTCTATTTTGACCTCGGACGATTCTTGTCGTTAGCTGCCCTGAAAGACAATCGGGACCATCTGCTGGCGTTTACAGAGGCGAATTATGTCGCTGCAGTTGGCCTCTTCATTGTGGCCTATGTGATCGTCACCGGCTTATCGCTGCCGGGTGCGGTCATTCTCACGTTGGCTGGAGGGTTCGCGTTCGGTGCCGCCCTTGGTACGCTGTTCGTCAATCTCGGGGCGACAACCGGCGCCACCCTGGCGTTTCTGACCGCACGGTATGTGTTGCGGGACACCGTGGAGCAGAAGTTCGGGAAATCGCTGAGACCGTTCCAAGAAGGCTTCGCCAAGAATGCGTTCAGCTACCTGCTGACCCTCCGGCTAATTCCACTCTTTCCGTTCTTCGTGGTCAACCTCGTATCCGGGCTGACTCGCGTCAGCGCGGGAACCTATATCGGAGCCACCGCGCTCGGCATTATTCCTGGTTCCTTCGTCTATGCCTATGCGGGACGCCAACTGGGTACCATAAACTCCCCGAAGGAAATTGCGTCGCCCAGCGTCATCAGCGCCTTCGTGCTCTTGGGGCTGCTCGCCCTCCTGCCCGTCATCTATAAAAGATTTGCGACCAAACCAGCGTCATGAATAGGTCATCGATCAACCGATAACTTATAACGAATGGTGCTACACGATGATGAATCCTGTCTCAGAAACCGTTGCAATGAGTGCGCATGGACAGTCGTTGGTTCTTCCCAATGACGAGTACAACCAGCAGCTCGTCACCAATGTGCATCCTGCCGATTGGGTCAACCCAGAGCCGACCGGTCGCTACAATATCGTAGTCATCGGAGCCGGCACGGCGGGACTCATCACAGCGGTCGTTGCGGCAAGCCTGGGGGCCAAAGTCGCGTTGATCGAAAAGCATCTCATGGGTGGAGACTGTCTAAATGTCGGATGTGTGCCGTCGAAAGGGGTAATCCGAGCCGCCAGGGCCTGGGCCGATCTCCGGAAAGCAGCGGAATTCGGTCTGCATATACCCGCTGGCGTGACGTATGACTTCGGCGCAGTCATGGCGCGCATGAGAAAGTTGCGCGCGCGGATCAGTCACAACGATTCAGCCCATCGATATGCCAAACTGGGCGTGGACATCTACATCGGCAGCGGGCGCTTTCTCGGTCTCGATACCATCCAAGTCGAAGGACCGGCGGGTACCCGGATCCTGACGTTTGTGAAAGCCGCTGTCTGCACCGGTGCACGAGCATCGGCTCCTCCGATACCCGGCCTACAGGAGGCCGGGTACCTGACAAACGAAACCGTCTTTTCCTTGACGGAGCTGCCACAGCGCATCGGTGTGATCGGGGCTGGCCCGATTGGGTGCGAACTGGCGCAATCCTTTGCCCGATTTGGGAGCCAAGTGTACCTCATCGAAGCGATGCACGGGATCATGCCGAACGAGGATCGTGATGCGGCGGACATCGTCCAACAACAGATGGTGCGCGATGGAGTGAAGTTGCTGTGTTGTGGGAAACAGTTGCAGGTCGGAAAGATCGAAGGCGGCACACGTTTGACGGTCGGCTCGCATGGCCAGCAGTACGATGTGACCGTCGACGAAATCCTTGTTGGGGTCGGACGAACACCGAATATAGAGGGGATTGGGTTGGAGGCGGCAGGAGTCGACTATGACAAGAACGGGATCACGGTGAATGCTCGATTGCAGACGACGAACCCCAGGATTTTTGCGGCCGGCGATGTCTGTTCACGCTACAAGTTTACCCACGCAGCTGATGCTATGGCCCAAATCGTCATCCAGAATGCGCTGTTTCCCCACCCGTTTGGGTTGGGTTATGCCAGCGTCGAATCGCTGATCATGCCCTGGTGTACCTTTACCGAACCGGAAGTGGCCCATGTCGGGATGTACGAGCAGGATGCAAAAGAGAAAGGCATCGAAGTCGAAACCTACACCTACAAACTCGACGAAGTTGATCGGGCGATTCTGGACGGAGAAGAAGACGGGTTTGCGCGGGTCCACATTCAAAAAGGGACGGATAAGATTCTCGGCGCGACGATCGTAGCCGCCCATGCCGGCGACATGATCAGCGAATTGTCCGTTGCCATGAAGGCGGGAGCAGGCGCCAAGACGATCGCTACGACCATCCATCCTTATCCCACACAGGCTGAGGTCACCAAGAAAGTCGTCACCCTCTGGCGTAAAGCGCATTTTACGCAGAGGACCAAAAAGCTGTTGATCAGGTTGTTTGCGTGGATGCGGCGATAGAGAAGCGCGTCGTAAATACATAGGTTTCACGCACGTTGTGTTGAAAGGACAGAGCGTATGGCACCGCATATTTCTTTCGTGATCGTCGGTCTCGTGGTATTTGTCCTGATCGGCATGATCTTGGGTGATCCGACCCGGCTACAAGCCGGATCCCCCGCCACCATAGCGGTCGGCCCCTTTTCGACCACTGCTCCGAGTGGGTCATGGCCGGACGGCTGGAAGCCGCTCACCTTTCCAAAAATTCCCCAACACACGACATACAACCTGGTACGCGATGGTGAGCGCGTCGTCGTCAAGGCCGCCAGTCAGGCCTCTTCTTCGGGGTACACGAAAGAACTTCTGATCGATCCGAAGGAATATCCCATCATCCAATGGCAGTGGAACGTGTCGAATATCTTGAAGGCTGGCAATGTGACAAAGAAAGAGGGAGATGATTATCCAGCCCGCATCTACGTCACCTTTCAATACGACAGTGCGAAAGTGGGCCTCTTTGGCAAGGCGAAGTACGAAGCGGCCAAGCTGATCTATGGGCGCTATCCACCGCTCGGCGCCATCAATTACATCTGGGAGAGTCGGGCGCCGGTGGGGACGGCGGTGCCCAACCCCTACACCGAACAGGTGCACATGATTGTGGTGGAAAGCGGGCCGGCCAAACTCAACACGTGGATTACTGAAGAGCGCAACGTCTATGAAGACTACAAGCGGGTGTTTGGCCAGGAGCCGCCCATGATGTCCGGCATCGCCATCATGACGGATACCGACAATACCGGGGAATCGGCGGAGGCGTACTACGGAGATATCGTGCTCAAGCGCAGGGTCGACTGAACCCAATGCTTGAATTGATGATGACTGTTTATCCTGGAAATCAGGGCTGATACAATTTTGTAACGACTCGTCGGATTGTGTCGATTCTATTCTGCGGCTTCAAGGGAGAATG
>JAMXAU010000167.1 GCA_024281365.1 Nitrospira sp. | reverse complement strand
GACGCCAGCATTGCGAAGACCACTGCCTCGGCCATCAGGCCGGGAAAATCCAGCCGGCAATGCCGCTTAAATGGAACAAGGGAATCCATACGATAGTAATGGCAAGCGTCGCAACGAATGTCGGGAGAATGATCTGATTGGCGGCATCGATGATCGCCTCTTCCAATGGCTTGCCCATGGCAAGGTGGGTATCAATATTTTCAATCATGACTGCCGCGTTATCGACAAGAATGCCCACGGCCAGTGCGAGCCCCCCGAGCGTCATGATATTGATGGATTGCTCAAGGAGGTGAAGACAGATAATGGAACTGAGTATGGAGAGTGGAATCGACGTCAGCACAATGACGGTGGGCCGCCAGGAGCCGAGCATCAGCAACACGATGAAGCCGACCAGCGCGGCGGCGATGACCATTTCATGGACGACGTCCGCAATGGCATCCCTCACGAACACGGAGGAATCGCTCAGGAGACTCACCTTCACGTCAGAAGGCACGACTTCCTGAATTCGTGGGATCATTTTCCGAATGCCATCCACGATATCGATAGTCGACGCCTCACTGCTCTTCATAACGACGACGATCACGGCCTGTTTGCCGTCGACCAGCACGGAGTTCGTTTGCACCCGTCCGGCCAGGCGAACCGTGGCGACGTCGCGAAGATGGATGAAGGAGTTGCCGTCTCGTTTGATGGGGATATCGTCGAACTCTTCTATCTTCAAGGGAGATGCATTCGTGAGGACAAGCCAATCGGTCTCCTTGATCTTCATGTCCCCGCCCGGCAACGCGCAGATTTTTGCTTCTCAATAGCTTGGTGCACATCCTCCGTTGTGAGGTGACGGGCCCTCAGCTTATCCTGGTCAACGTTCATCATGACCTGCATGTCCTGACCGCCATAGGGATGAGGGAGGATTGCACCGGGGGATCATGACGGGGCGCATGGGCCGAATTCGCATCACGCACAAATTATAGAGCTCTGCCGGCGTCTCCACGTCAGGAATTCGACTTGCAAGATGGCGAACCAGGCACCTGGGAAGGGGACAGCCGCATGCACCATCGGTGCAGCCACATCCGGCGGCAGGGTTCTACGGAGGTTTGCGAGATGCCCACAATATCGGCCTCGCTCCCGCCAGGTCAACGCCGTCCTGGAGAAAGATGTTGATGATGGAGTGGCCGAAGTACGACGTACTCACGATGGTCTTGATGCCTTCGACCGTCTGAGTCAGCATTTGCTCGAAAACACGCGTGACACGCCCTCGGTTTCTTGCGGCATCAAACCATCGTAGAGCCAGACGACCGAACTGACAGGCATCTGAATATTGGGGGAAGACGTCGGTGGGGCATGGATCACTGTCATGACCCCAAACACGACAATGAGAATGGCAAGAACCACAAAGGTATAGGGTTTTTTTAAAGCAATCTGGACGAGTTTATTCATACGATCCTACCTTCAGCAGTCTTCAGATTGTGGTGTATTGTCTTGCATAGCTCCGCGTCGCCAATGCATCGGGCGCTGCTGCCTGTACGGGTGTAGAGCCATGACGTATCGAGTGACAAGATGCGACTTTTACGTTTTTTATTGCATTGTCTACATTCTGTCTTCAACATCTGCATCTGCCTTGTGCAAAGTGTTTGCCTAGCAAGTCTCCATAACCAACACCATTCGTCTTTTGAATAAATCGCATGCGCTGATACTGGCGGCTTCACCGATCCCCTCGGCCAAGACCTATTTTTTTCCATTCCCTCCATCAGTTGCGCCCGGCTTAAAAGAGCGATATCGCACGGTCCATACGGTGCACAGTGCTTCAAACGAAGGTGGCTTTACATCCGCTCCTCTGTTCCTTTGGACATCAACCCTGTTCTGTCTTAACCAAAAATTATAAACAGTGCTCAGGCGCACAGTGCGTGACGTGCGATATAGCTCCATTTCCCTTGATTCCCAATTGAAGCTTTTGGCATAGTGGGGTCTGTTCAAGGCCTGAGTAGTGGCGGCCATAAGGTCTGGAGCCGTTTTGAGATGGCGCTAAGCAGAGCCTTCGATACGGTGGTTCCCGCTGGTTCACTCATTCCATACCATTATCAACCGCTCCCTCAGCGCACACGGTTACAGAGCACGAAGAGCCCAAGGAAGATTGATCGAGACCATCGGCAATCTGCGCGGCTTGTGCGGACAGTCCCTATGGTCGAAGAAAGGAAGTCCGATGTTGTTGAGGGTTATGTTCCTAACAGTGATCCTTTTTGGTATAGGCAGATACCACTGAAGGTCGAGGCAGAGTTCCTACCCAGTAGGGTCTCGCACATGTGCCCAATGATGCGGCGGGATGAACTTGGCTCCCTCCACCGCTCGAGACTGACTTGTCATTTCTCCTCAACACACCAACCTTGCGGCTCAGTAGCACCGGTTCGAATGCAGCCCCTTAGACTGATTGGAATTGGCAAAGACTGTCGAGCAGAGCAATCGTTCTAGGTCTGGAGCTTGAGAGGAACGAGTCATGTTGTTGAGAGTTCTGTTCCTGATCGGATGTTTTCGTCGGCTGAGCTCTCTCAGGCCTTGGCCGAATGGTCGGTTTCGGCAAACGGGACTATTTTTTACACCGATGATGTCGCGCTGTTTTCGGCTACCCGACGGTCTGGCCTTGATGGTGATCCGTCCCAACCGGTCCTAGACGTGACTCGCACTGGATTTGGGATCCGACATGATCTTTGAGCCGGGATTTCTTGTTTCCAAGTCGATCACAACAGGACTTGGCCGAACCGTTTTTTCTATAAAGCCTCAAGGGTTTATTTTTGCGGTAAACCCCGAATGGAGCCAGGCGAGCATCGCCGCCGAAGTTTTACACTCGTTTACCCCAAACACGGCACTTTGGCTCCGTTACTTTACCGCCCCAGATCAGCTCTTGGGCAATAGTGAAGTCAGGCGTACAGAGCCAGAGGTGTTCGCCAATGAACGTGTGACCTCGCATGTCGGATACATCAGACTTGAACAGCGGCTGTCCGACAATTGGGAATTGCGAGTTCAGGGAAGGGTTGGGAAGCGACTTTATAATGATGCGTTTGCCCGACGCAATACGACATTCTGGACCATCGGCCCCCATCTCTTTTGGCGAGTCAAGGAGCATCTGCGACTGTTCGCCGGCTATCACTATGAGCGTGGATTAGCCAGCGGCCGTCACGATTTTGAGCCAGAAGAGGACAATTCCTACGTCCATCATTTCTTCGCGGCAGGTCTTGATGCCGAACTCTTGCCCCACTTGGAGTTAGAACTGGACTTCCACTATGAGCGCAACAATTGGACGAGCGGGATCGTGGATGATGAACGAAACGGGCAGCACGAAAACATTTATCAGGGCACTGGAAGGCTCCTCTATCAATTAACGGATCAGACTGCATTCACTCTGACTGTTCAGAGGGCGAACCGTGGGGTCAATGCTTTTCAGACCATCGACCATAACACCAATGTCGGCGTGGGAGTCATCCATCGGTTCTGACTGACCCCCGGACGCGGAATTGATCTCGTCCTCTCCGCTTAAGGCACGACGTTGTGCGCTCTCATTTCTTGTCAGCGGCGATAACGCTGAATTCGCTTACCGCATCGGCCTGCGTATGGTCGACGAGGCCCAGCTCCAATTTATCCATCGCGAGCTTGACTATGGCGACGTTTGCCACTTGGAGATGACGGCCTCTGAGTTGTTCTACCACGATCGCCTCTACCTGGCCCGCGATCTCAGGACTATGCTCCAACACAGTAATCATGGGATACCTGGAGACAGCGCTCCGGACGGCTGTCAGCAAGGTTGGTTTGACGGCTTGAGGATAGAAGTCTGACCCGATGTTCTGGGCCAGGCTTGATACTTCATTGGGAGTCGGCCTCATGAGAATGACGGTCTTGATGGTAACGGGCAGGCCGTCCGAACTCAGGGCTTCGACAGTTTCGGCATAACTACGCCACTGCACGTTGTAGATAAATATCTGGCTCCATGGCGCCTGCCAATGGAACCCGCTCTTGAGTGTTTCGGTCCCTAGACCGCCGGTGAATAGATTCCACCGTACCCCCCGCTCACCTGGATTGACCGTTGTGCCGCACGCTTGGAGGACAAGCAAGACTGCGACAAGAAGCATGGCCTTCGTCAGATGATGCATGGTTCCTCCTTTTCACCCGAGCAGGGACTTCCGATTGCTCTGGTGAGGTTACAGGCGAACGGCAGCCACGACTCATTGATGAAGTCATGATGTTCGCGCGCTTTGTTGATGCGTGTTCGTTGCACCTTACATACGACTGCGCCAACAGGAGAGCTCCATCTGCCCGGTCCACTGTTGAACCGACCAGTCGCTCGAACAAGCTGAGTTCCAACAGCCATCATTATGGCCATTACTAACCTGCAAGTTTGCCTGGGCAAGACGGTCATACTTCAGTGATCAGCAAGTTACGCACCCTTGCCTAAAAAATTTCATCTCTCGTAAGTTACTGATTATATTAATTAATTATAGCGATGACGTTGAGGGATGTATCTGGCGACCCCATTGCTTTTCGGAAAGCGCACTGTGTACAGTGTGCGGGATTGCTCGTTGTATACTGATGGGTAGGGAGGCTCGCGCAGCAAAAATGAGCGGGCCGTCTCCATTCAGGTTTTGTGGTTTGTTGTAGATAGATCCGGACCTTGGCAGATAAACAATTGATTTAGGTAAGGGAGGAATGGGTCATGGAGTCATTTTCATCGCTGAGTCCAGCAGTCACAGCCCCGTTGCTAGACAGGGCTGTAACGAAAACAGTGATTCGGAGCTTAACGATAGCCCTTGTGTTGTCGTTGCCTGCTTGGCTACATGCAGGAGAGACGGGGCATAGTTCATGGGGCTATGACGGAGATCATGGACCGCTTCATTGGGGCAAGCTTGGGCCGGATACTTCCCTCTGTGAAAAGGGCATGAACCAATCGCCGATTGATCTCTTGCGCACCCGGAAGACGACCCTTGATGACCTCCAGTTTACTTATCGAGACGCTCCTTTCCATGTAGTCAACAACGGGCATACGTTGCAGGAAGTCGAACCACTTTCGGAAACGGCCAAGTCTCGTTACCCCAAGCACGGCCAGACGGTGCTCCATTATGATAAAGACAGCACGATCGTGTTCGACGACGATCTCTACTTGCTGGAACAATTTCATTTCCATACTCCGAGTGAACATACCATCGATCACAAGCACTACCCGATGGAGCTGCATCTGGTACATCACAACGAGCGGCATGAGACAGCTGTAGTCGCCGTGTTCATGGAGGAAGGGAAGCACAATCCGTTTTTTGAGACCTTCTTGGAACATGCCCCTTCCAAAGTCGGAGAAGTCAATGATGATCATAACCATTTTGTGAATCCGATGAATCTCCTTCCTGAGCGAAAATCCTATTACCTCTACTCCGGATCCTTTACCACCCCGCCCTGCACAGAAGGCGTTGTCTGGATGGTCATGCACGATCCCATCGAAGTCTCTGCCGAACAGATCCAGAAGTTCCGCGCCCTCGTAGGGCACGACAATGTACGACCGATCCAACCGCTGCATAAACGCTTTGTGCTGGAGTCGAATTTCGAAAAAGCCACGACAATGAACGTGCCGAAGAAGTGACGTGATGTCAGCCTCACATCGCCACTGAGGCTCGGAGAATACATCGGGCCTTCTCTCAGTTAGATCCTAGCTAAGCGATATGGGAATTGTATGAGAGCGAAATGAGAATTTGATAAGAAGCGAGATACGCGCAGAGTGCGAATCGACCCGCTTTTGAGAGTGGGACATCCCGGCAAATCCACGTCACCGGCCTCAGGTGGCCACCTGAGGCCGGTCTTCTTCGTGCCTGCATCCAGATTTCTGTCCCAGCTGGATCGCAGGTAAGTAATCAGTATTCCGTGCTGATCTTCTTCAAATTCGAAAAATAGTTGCTCACAACGACTTTGGCCGGCTTCTTGTCGACTTGGGTATAGACCATGTAGTGGACAATGCCATGGATGGCCATCGCAACCAGTAACCCCTCAAAGATCCCAATTTTGTACACGAGGATCCCGGTAAGGATGGCCAGGATCATAGCATAGGGTCCGTGGTGAGTCACATGCATCAAGCCGGCAACCATTTTCCAACCAGTAAACATCATAACGATGGCCACGGCGAACTTTGGTAAGAGTTCCAGATATTGGGGATTGATAACGAAGAAGGTCACCACGAGTCCGACGATCAAGACCGAAAACTTCGTGTACGCACCGGCCAACCGATTCGTCGTGCTCTTGGCCAGCCCATCCAAGTTTGTCATACCACCGAAGAAACTCGCTCCAATGTTCGCGATCCAGATTGCGAGTAGGCTGTTATTACTGTTGCACGTCCGCTTGAGTGGGTCGATTTTCTGGATGGCGGCATTGCTCATGACTTGCTCAATCACATCGATGATTGCCAACATCGCGGCAAATCCAACGACGTACACCCAGGTCGTTGCACTGTCGAAATGAGGGACTGGTACCGCCACGGATAACGGCACATCTTCTACATGCAGCATGGGAACTTGAACGAACTGAGCGAGCAGAACACCCATCCCAATAATAACAAAATAGGGGACTGCCGGCTGAATGTATTTGAATTTACCGAACAGATAGAGAAAGAGACCGAGTCCGGCAAGGGAAATCAGAATCATTTGAATACGCGCCCCATTCAAGAACGTATCGGCAGCGGCCAATTCAGCCGGAAGCTCGTAGGTGAAGGTCGAGAACTTTAACGCGATTTTTAGACCGATTCCCGCGAGTAATCCTTCAACAAGGTATGCTGGGACGGCCAGTAAGATGTAGCGTTGCCAGTTGAATTTCCAGATGACAGCCTGCATGACGGCCGTCAGGAAGATCACAAAGGCCATATTTTCCATTCCAAAACTCGCGACCCCCATCGCCAAAACCGGGGCTAACCCAGCTGCGATCCCAGGGCATCCGACAAAGTTGCCCGGCTTGATCCAGGCATTGATCCACCCGATCAAGCAGGCAAACGCTACCGTGGCAAGACCCACCTTGATGGGATAGTCTGACATCATGGCGATGCCCACAGAAAGCGGAATAGCCATGACACCGGTAATCAATCCTGCAGCCAGGTCTCGACCGAGATACTGGGCTTGAAATGCGGCTGACTCTGGCAGTGCTAAATGAGGATAGGTCTGCTTTTC
>JAMXAU010000166.1 GCA_024281365.1 Nitrospira sp. | reverse complement strand
GTGAAATATGTGTTGTAGGACCACGATACGTGTCGTATGCTTACAACCTTCTTTGGCCTCTTATTAAGAAAGGACCCAACAACCCATGCGAACTCGTATACTGACTATTGTGTCAGGGCTTTTCCTTCTTGCGGCCCCCTTGTGGGCAGCATCGGACCCAGCCAACGATGACCAAAAAACCTTGTACGCCCTTGGATTGGCTCTCAGCCAATCGATCGGGACATTCTCCCTCACCGAAGCTGAGCTGGATATGGTCAAGAGTGGGATGACTGACGGCGTGCTCAAACGCTCCCCCAAAGTCGACCTCCAGACCTTCGGACCAAAGATCCAGCAACTTCAGCAAGCTCGCTTGGCCCTCGTCGCCGAGGGTGAGAAAAAAGCTGGAGCGGCATTCACCGCCAAAGCAGCAACGGAAAAGGGCGCCGTCAAGACCGAGTCGGGCATTGTGATCACACCGATCAAGCCGGGAACCGGCGCGACACCGAAAGCAACCGATACCGTCAAGGTCCATTATCATGGCACCCTCACCGATGGCACCGTGTTCGACAGTTCCATCAAGCGAGGAGAGCCGGCCACATTCCCCCTCGACAAAGTCATTAAGTGTTGGACGGAAGGGGTTCAGCAGATCAAGGTCGGTGGCAAAAGTCGGTTGGTCTGTCCGGCTAATCTTGCGTATGGTGATGCCAGCCCTCCCGGTTCGCCCATCAAACCAGGATCCACCTTAATATTTGAAGTGGAATTACTTGAGGTCGTGGCTGCAAAATAACAGCAAGGGTGCCGCCTCTGCACAGGAGGCGGCACTCCACTCAGCCTTCTATCCACTGACCAATCGTGCAAACCAGTCCCGCTGAACACCACCCCTCAAGACTGCCGTGAGTAACACGGCCTCTCTTCCTCGCACTCAATCGACCTCGCCCTCACCAGTTCGTTGGCTCATCCTCGGCTTACTCTTTTCCATCAGCGTCGTCACCTACATCGATCGGGTGAACATTTCCGTCACGGCTCGTCAGATGATGCCCGCTCTGGGACTGACCGACCAGGAGATGGGCTGGATTTTTTCCGCGTTCGTCGTGGGGTACGCCCTCTTCCAAATTCCTGGGGGATGGCTAAGCGACCGCTGGGGAGTGCGCATCGTCCTCACTGTCGCCCTCATCTGGTGGTCCTGCTTTACGGCCTGGACGGCTGTGGCAGCTACATCATTCCTCGCCGGACCATTGGGAATCGTGGGTGCACTCGCTTTGATCCGGCTCCTCCTCGGTGTCGGAGAAGCGGCAGCGTTGCCGACCTTTAACCGAGCGGTCACGGACTGGCTACCTCCCCACGAACGGGGACTTGGCATCGGCATTGCCATTGGAGGAATCGGGGTGGGTGCGGCCATCACCCCTCCAATCACCGCTTGGATCATGGTCAACTATGGATGGCAGACCGCGTTTTATCTTTCAAGCGGTCTTGGCCTAGGACTGGCCGTCGTCTGGTGGCTTCTTGCCGCTGACCGTCCCACGAATCACCCGTGGCTTACCTCTTCTCCAGGGGCGAGCGCTCCTGCACCCGCACAGAAACCCCAGCTTCCGATTCCCTGGAATCGCGTACGACACACCTCCACCGTCTGGTGGCTGATGCTGAGTTATGGGTGCCTGGGCTATGTCGCGTATGTCTACATGTCCTGGTTTTATTTGTACCTCGTCAATGAGCGAGGCTTCAGCGTCTTACGCGGTGGACTCTTCGCCGCCGCCCCATTCCTGGCCATTCTCCTGTCCTGTCCCGTCGGCGGATGGGTCACCGATCGACTGGCGACCACGTATGGCATCACAAGAGGACGCCGGATCGTCGGTATGGCCGGTATGGGTCTGGCCGCTCTGTCCATCGCCATTGGTGCCTTGGTTGAATCACCCTACCTCGCCATTGCCTGTCTCTCATTAGGAGCAGGGTGGCTCTATTTCACGATCGGTGCCTACTGGTCATCCATCAGCGACTTGTCTCCGGCCCATGCCGGAAGCCTGTCCGGCTTGATGAACATGGGGGCCAATCTCGGCGGAGCCATCTCCCCGACCCTCACGCCATGGATTGCACAACAGTGGGGATGGCCCGCTTCGCTCGGCCTGGCAGCCTTCATGGCACTGCTCGGCGGATGTATGTGGCTCCGCATCAATCCGGAAGAACGGCTCACGGAAGATAGTGCTGAGTGCTGAGATTGGAGTGCTGAGCTATCTCAGAATTCAGCCTTTAGGACTCAGCATCCAGCACTTAGAACTGCACTATCGGTAGTCCTTGTCACCAAGCGGATGGCCTTGTTACAGTCAGCACCATGACACTGCAGTTTCAGAAAAAGGATCCTCGGATCACCATTACCACGAAGCTGGGCGAGATCAAGATCCGCCTGTACCCTGATGCCGCACCGCGGCATGTCGAGAACCTTATCAACCTGATCAAGATAGGGTTCTATGACGGCACCACCTTCCATCGAGTGGTCCCTGGATTTCTCATCCAAGGCGGCGATCCCTTGAGCAAGCAGCCGGATCGCATGCTCCATGGAACCGGTGGCCCCGGATACTTTCTCTCCCCTGAACCCAACGATTATCCACACAAGCGCGGCGCACTCTCCATGGCCAAGATGCCGCGCGAGAGCAACAGCACACGCGACTTCAACGACAACGGCTCACAGTTCTTTATCTGTGTGGGCGACAACAGCGGGTTGGATCGACGCTATACTGTGTTCGGAGAAGTTTTTCGTGGGATCGACGTGGTCGACAAAATCGTCTCGGCGCCACGCGACGAATATGACAATCCCCTTGATCCCATCAGCATGACCATGACCGTCAGAGAATAGCTGGTCGCCGGCAACAGACCATCGTTCAACAGCACAATCACTCCTGTGAAAGCTCAAATCCTCCCAGCCTCAGCGCCAGAATCCATTCGCCTGGCCGGCGAGACCATTCGAATGGGCGGGCTCGTGGCCTTTCCAACTGAAACGGTCTATGGACTCGGCTGTGACGCGTTGAATTCTGACGCAGCAGTGAAGGTGTTTGAAGCCAAACAACGTCCGCAATTCGACCCGCTCATCGTCCACATTGCCGATCCGATCCAGCTGGACAATGTAGTGAGAGCTCTTACAACAACAGCGTGGCAGCTGATCGATCAGTTTTGGCCGGGACCACTGACGTTGGTCTTGCCGAAACAGCCGACCATTCCGGATCTCGTCACTGCCGGCCTCGATACCGTCGCCGTCAGAATGCCGAACCATCCGGTGGCGCAGGCACTGATTCGAGAGGCAGGCACGCCGATTGCCGCACCGAGCGCCAATCCCTTTGGCTACGTTAGTCCAACAACGGCTCAACACGTGGCAGATGGGCTGGGAAGTGCGATCGATCTCATCCTCGACGGAGGACCTTGTCCCGTCGGCGTTGAGTCGACCATCGTCTCACTGATAGGCCCCCAGGCGGAATTGTTGCGACCTGGGAGCATCACGCTTGAACAACTCAGCGCCGTCATCGGCCCACTCAGCCGATCGTCTTCCGTAGTCGATCAGCCGACCGCCCCAGGGCAACTGGCCCGCCATTACGCGACTCAAACCCCCGTCACAATCCTACCCTCCGCCAAGACACGACCGACACCCGCCAAAAGCGAGCGGGTTGGATTGTTGATCTTCTCGGAAGCCAGTGCAGCGGACGAGCGTTTTGCAGCGGTTGAGGTCCTCTCGACAACCGGCGATCTTCGGGAAGCCGCACGCCATCTCTTTGCGGCTCTTCGACGGCTGGACGCGCAAGGTTTGGATCGAATCTATGTGGAACCTTGTCAGGAAGAAGGGCTGGGGATGGCGATCATGGACCGTCTGCGCCGCTGCGCGGCCTCATAAATTCTGCCCTATCCAGTCGGACCACACACTTGTATCTCGCTTTTCGCATCTCGAAAACGAACGACGCTTCACGAGATACGTTTCACGCGATTGAACGCAATGCAAGAACGCCGCGGGCGGGCTTTTTCAGCATTCCGCTAGCAGTGTGTTGACAAACCCTGCGCCATTTCCCAAGCGGATAGGTGTGCGGGGTGACCGACAGGATCTGGATTCACCGCAGGCTGTTCAGAAAGGCCGTCCAGCAAGGCCGCAGCGAGCGAAGAGGCGAATCGTACTCTGTCCCGTACGTTGAG
>JAMXAU010000165.1 GCA_024281365.1 Nitrospira sp. | reverse complement strand
GGCCTGGTCCACAGTCCCACGGTTGGTGAGACATTCGTTGTGCACATCCACCTTGCCATCCTGACGGATCGTATACGTTGCTCGTGAATCAATGCAGTGTCGTTGGAACCACATGGGGAGTCGAGCGATCTCGTACCACGTTCCGGCGTATCGAGTCAGATCCACTGAGGCGACGGTGGGAAGCGGCTGTTTCGGCTCGATGCCGACACAACTTGTGATCACTAACGACCAACTGCTCAGGATCAGAAGCGATACAATCTTCACGGTGGACTCCCGGTATGGGGTTTACATATGGTGAGGGCACTCTGCTGCTTCAATACAGCACCCTCGCACCTGGTTTGAAGGTGAGGTAGTACCAGATCCATTCCGACATGACCCGCACTCGATTTCTAAATCCGATCAGAAAGAAAATATGGATGATGCACCAGAGGATCCATGCCGGAAACCCAGAGGCACGGATTGGGCCAAACTGCGCGACGGCACGAGCACGACCGATGGTGGCGAGCATGCCGCGGTCGGCATAGAGAAATGGCGATCGTTCTGGTGGCTGGAGATGGTGATTGATCAGAGCGGCAACATACCGTCCTTGTTGCATGGCGACCGGTGCCACTCCGGGCAAGGGGACCCCGCTCTCTCCGACGCAATGGGCTGCATCGCCGATGACGAAGATCCACGGGTCGTCGGGGATGGTCAGATCCGGTTGAACTCTGATCCGACCAGCGGGGTCTTGCGGTGCTGACAGAGTGTTCAGCAATGGTGATGCCCGATTCCCTGCCGCCCACACAATGTGCATCGATGGAATCCATTCGGCTCCAATCTGAACACCATCCGGGGTGACGGCGGTGACCGGGCTGTTCAGTTTGATTGTCACACCCATGTGACCGAGTGCGCTAGCAGCCTTGGCGGACAGCCTGCTGTCAAACCCCGGGAGAATGCGTGGACCTGCTTCAACGAGAATGATCGACAGATCCTCTGTGCGGAGATGGGGATAGTCTGGTCCCATGGCCTTCCTCCCGATCTCGGCCAATGCACCAGCGAGTTCAACGCCTGTGGGGCCTCCTCCGACAATCACGAAGGTTAGATGAGGTGAGGAGCCGCTTGTGGTTCGGTGTCGTTCGGCCTCTTCGAATGCCATCAGCATCTTCTCACGTAGTCGGACCGCGTCCGTCATAGTCTTGATTCCTGGCGCACAGGACTCCCACTCCTCATGTCCGAAATAGGCATGGCGCGAGCCTGGGGCAACGATCAGGACATCAAAAAGGATCGGAGGGCTCTGTTGAAGGCGAACCACGCGCTTGGTTCGATCAATCGCCACTACCTCATCCATCATCACATGAACGTTCGGTTGTGCGCGAAAGACTGTGCGCAGCGGCCAAGCAATGTCACCAGGTGACAGCGCAGCTGTAGCGACTTGGTAGAGCAGGGGTTGAAAGAGATGGTGATTGGCCCGGTCGATCACGGTTATTTGGTTGTGCCGTAGTGCACGTGCAACTGTTAGACCGCCGAATCCTCCCCCGATAATGACAACCTGTGTGTCGGCCATTCGCTTCTGCTCTGCTCGTGTCGTTTGTCGAAAGCAGCGTTACACATCATGTGGGTTGAGTCAGATGAAGAGACTGACCTGAGGTGTGGTGGAAGTCCCACCACGAATATATGTGCAGGGCTTCATTTGAATGGTGAGTGAAGAGAGCTGTCGGGAATTGGGGAAGCGATTTCTATGATTAGGCCGAGTGACGGAAGGGCTTGCGATCTCCTTTCGTGGTTTCACCAACCTGGTCGTTCGACGGTGTATGGTGCCGAACGCGGTTGTTCACACAGCAATCGTGCTCTAGGTTTAAACGTGAGGTAATACCAGGTCCATTCAGACATCACGCGTACACGGTTTCTGAGACCAATCAGGAAGAAGATGTGGACGACACACCAATGCGACCAAGCCATGCAGCCCGATGTGTGGAACGGTCCGAGTTGAGCTACAGCCTGGCCCCACCCGATCGCTACGAACCTACCACGGCCGTGGTAGGTAAATGGTAGACGGTGTGCTGGTGGAAATCCTCATTAATCAACGTAGCAACATACCGCCCCTCACTGATGGCGACGGGAGCAATGCCGGGGACTGGTGTACCGTTACGGTCAAGACAGTGCGCAGCATCGCCGATCACGAAGATCCATGGGTCCTGCGGGATGGTCAAATCCGGTTGAACCTTGATCCGGCCAGAGAGATCCTGATCTACCAAGGGTACGTAAGAGCGGTGAGGCCTTTGTGCCGCCGCCCAGAGCACATTGGTGGACGCAATCCATTCGTCACCGAGCATAACCCCACCGGCGCAAACGGCAGTCACAGGTGTGTTGAGTTCGACAGTTACTCCCATTCGGTGAAGTGCGGCAAGAGCCCTCGCGGAGAGTTTCGGGTCAAGCTCGGAGAGAATGCGTGAGCCGGCTTCCACAAGTGTGATGGAAAGATCTTCCACACGCAGGTGTGGATAGTCTGGCCGCATGGTCTTTCTTCCGATATCGAGTAGTGCGCCGGCAAGCTCAACCCCTGTGGGGCCGCCTCCCACGATGACGAAGCTGAGGCGACTTTGAGTGCCGGTGTCGGCCCTCTGCCGTTCTGCCTCCTCAAATGCGAGCAGGATCCGTTCTCGTAAATAGACGGCATCTGCCATGGTCTTGAGTCCAGGTGCGAACGATTCCCACTCCGTTGTGTCCGAAATACGCGTGGCGTGATCCCGGCGTGACAATGAGAGTATCGAACGTGAGGGGTGTGCTGTGACGGAGGTGGACTACGTGCGCGGTGCAATCGATGGACAGGACCTCATCCATGACGATCCGCATGTTGGGTTGTGAACGAAACACTGTTCGTAATGGCCAGGCGATATCACCGGGTGCCAACGAAGCTGTGGCCACTTGATACAGCAACGGCTGGAAGACATGGTGATTGGTGCGGTCGATCAGGATGACATCGACATCACGCAAGCACCGTGCTGCTGTCATCCCTCCAAACCCACCCCCGATGATGACCACGCGCTTGCGAGTCACGGGGTGTGCGAGACGGGCAGGTGTATCCACCGGTTCGTGTCCTCACATGAATCAGGGGCGGTGCGAGGGCATTCTGATGAAAGGAGCAGGGTGAATGATTCTCCACGGCCTGCGTAGGGGGCTTCTCGTTACTTCATCGGCTGCTGTGGCAATTCCTTGAGCTCGATGGAGAGTACGGCTCCCTGTCTTGGCTTCATGGGTGATCCTGCTACACTTACTTCGATGGATTGAAGCCTCGTGTTCTATCCTGGGCGAGAAGCAAGGAGTCCTCCTTATGGCTATCCGTACCTGTTTGCGGATGATGAGATTTGTATGGTGTGTCGTCGTCGTGCTCATGAGCGGGGGATGTTCGAGTAACTACTATACGGCCAACGTGAACGGTGAGCAGAAAGTCTATCGGCTGGACGAGCGAGGGGGAAAGACGCTGGTGTATGAGACCGATCTTCAGGGGAAGACGACCATCTATGATGCCAATGATCCGATGGCCAAGCGGAAAGTTGCGTCGAAAGAAGTAGCTGGGGAGCTCAATCTAAAGACAAATGAACGACTTGCCCAGTCAAACAATGGGTCGAGACGCCAGCCGAACGAACCCATCTATGTGGATCTTGCGCCAGCTGAATTAGACGAACAGATGCAGAAGGCCGAGCGAGCCAAAGGAGCCGTGGCAGAACAGATTCGGAGTGAGTTCATCGCAGACCCCATGATTAAACTCATCGAGCGAGATCAGGAACGGTCAGGGTTATTGAAGCCCCATCTGTCGGCTGGGGCAGATGTCGAGGTATCGCCGAAGGTATCGTTGAAGGAGGCTTACGGAATCGATCGAAAATCCGGGAAGCCGGTGAGGATGCTGGCGGTTGTCTTTGAAGCCACGATCACATCACAGACCCCGCCTGCGACCTATACCGTATCGGAGTCCGGTCATGCCCAACGGAACCGTGAAGTCTCCAAGCGCTTTGCCAAGCAGGTCAAACAACTCATCCTAGAAAAAATCGGCCCGAATATCCCGGCGCACTAATAGGCTGGGAACAAAGGCCGCCAGCAGTGTTCGCTTGTGCAATGTCAGAGATGAATAACGATGTGAGAGAGCGGCCCTGGTCGGTGAGCCGCGCACTCTTGTCGACTGAGGCGGCATCTCATAAACGAAGGCTTTTCTGATAGCCTCCGGGCATCACTGCGGTCGGCCACCCAACGCGTACCATGTCTTCTTGTGGAGGCCCCACGCAGGTTTTACCTCGACTGCCAGCGAACCTCACTGCATCCCCTATGGAACTGCTATCCAGTCGGTTCACTGTGAGTTCTGTGCTTGCGTCCACCACCGGCAAGAGGATGCTCCGGTACCTGTCCTCCACCGTGGTGTCCATATCCACGGCGCGAGCCACCAGTTGTTGTGCAGCCTCACGCAGCTCACGGCTGTTCTGGACTTCACAGATGTTCCGCTCCATGTCCTCCGCGCTCCATCCCCGTGAATGGCGGGTAAAAGGCGAAGCTGTGGAAATTGGCAGCCAACCTCGGCCCAGAAGGTCATCAATTGTCCCGCCACACCTTGTACGTTGTCTTGCCCACCCATGATGATAAAGGCCGCCACCTTGTGCTTCAGTAGATGCTTCTTTGCAATCGTCTCCTGATTCTGGATACAGTTCTCATCCTCTCAACCGTCTTGAAGTCAGACTGCTGGCGCTGCCCCACGAATCGGCGTCGAGAGCGGATAGCGTCGGCCAATGCACGATGGCCTGTCGTGATACAATTGGTCGGTGGGATCCCGTGTGTCATACGAGCAGGCCAGGTACAGGCCTGCGCGGCTTGGAGTCGAATTCCTCACAGGCACGAAAGTTCAGGTCGCGCAACCTGATGGATTCGGTTTTCTGGCTTCGACGTGCGTTGCGCATCGTGCAATGTGAATCTGAGCAACGCATCCGAGGTGCTGTAGCGTGGATGGTCGACCGTCATTGCTGTGGTGGAGTTCCCGACAACGCGCCGGGCCCTGCTGGCGAATGACGGGGCGGGCTCAGGGAATGAGGCTGATGTGGTTGCTTTCTGCGTTTCGTGGCGAAGGTCAGGTCGACGTACAGCCGGCCATTTTCTATTTTGGTTGCATAGGTCGGCACGCGATCCTGCTCATATCCCACCTCGCCGTGCTCCTGTCTCGCGGTGGAACTTCCCCAAGTAGTGCCAAGGACAGACGACATAGTCATCCAGGGTTCCCGTACCGAGTGGTCCGCCTACATGATTGCAGATGCCTGAGGTCACAAACGTGCTGATCAGTGAGGGCGATCGTGTTCCACAGTTGACCTCTTGTAACGATTTCTGCTTGAGCGCTTCAACCGTTCCGACATCCGTCCATTGCGTATCAGACATTGGGACTCCCTGGGCCTGTAGTGATCTACCGTGCTTCGTCGTTCAAACAGGTCTGGATGGAGGCTACGACCATCGCAGGGCTGAGTCAAGGCTCTGACGACCCCGGTTATAGAGGCATTCACCTGGATGATCACTCATGTGCGACCAGTCAAACATTCGTGTCATAATGTCGCCTCCCACGGGGGAGAGCCTCATGGCCAAGCGACAACCCACCGAATCTCGAATCTCTATTGCGGATACTGCGGAGGGGCTGCGCATTGTCATGCCTTGTCGCCGAAGCTGGTTCGTGATCTGCTTTTTGGCGTTCTGGCTCTGTGGTTGGGCTGTGGCAGAAGTGATGGTCGCGAACCAGTTTCTGAAGGGTGATAGCCCGCCCGAGGGAGAATTGTTCATGTTGGCCTGGTTCGGGGTCTGGACTGTCGGTGGAGTGGTCGCGGTTTATGCGTGGCTGTGGCAGCTAATGGGCAAAGAGATGCTCACCGTGCGCGGCCAAACGTTCAAAATACGACGCGATGTCGGAGGATTCGGCTTTGACAAGGAGTACAACCTCGTACAAATGAGGGATCTTCGTATTGGATCAGTTGGATCTAGTCCGCTGGAGTTTTCATCCAGTTTGCAATTATGGGGGGTCGGCGGTGGAGTGATTGGCTTTGAGTATGGAGGGAGAACCGCTCGATTCGGTGCAAGTCTTGACGAAGCAGAAGCAAAACTGGTCGTGACTGCTATCAAACAGCGCTTCCGGATTCCTGAGAGCACACCAGCATAGTATTACCCAGAAACTTTCTGTGCGCCGCGAGACGAGAGCTCTG
>JAMXAU010000164.1 GCA_024281365.1 Nitrospira sp. | reverse complement strand
ATCATTACCACGTTCAATCCCTCGGCTGAGCGCATCCTGGGACTCGTTGGGGATCAGTTGAGAGGGCGACCGGCCAACGATGTCTTCAAGGAGTTCGGTCTGGACTTGTTTCAGACGGCCTATGACCGTATGTTGAGCGATGAGCGCGATGACTTTGATTTGGAGGGTCAACTGGATATCCAGGGTAAGTTGCTCACGATCGGTTTGAAAGGTTCTCGCATGCGGGACGAGGCCAGCAAAGACCTGGGATTTGTGTTGGTTTTCGAAGATCTGACGGAGTTGATCAAGGCGCAGAAAGTTGCTGCCTGGCAGGAGGTGGCCAAGCGAGTCGCGCATGAAATCAAGAATCCGCTCACGCCGATTCAATTGTCTGCCCAGCGGTTGCGCAAGAAGTTCTTCGAGAAATCTCCTGATCTCGACCGAGTCTTTGATGATGCCACGAATGTCATCATCAACGAAGTCGGCAGTCTCAAACAGATGTTGGACGAGTTTTCGAAATTCGCCCGTCTCCCCGCCCCGCAAATGACTCGGCAATCGTTGCACGACGTGCTTCGCGATGTCGTGACGTTGTATCGTGAGGCACAGAAAGACATCGAGTTCGTCATCGAGTTAGATGACGCATTGCCGCCCATCAACTTTGATCGTGAACAGTTGCGGCGGGTGTTCGTGAATCTGTTTGACAATGCCGTTCAAGCCATGAACCAGCGAGGTAGACTGTGGGTCGGCACACGATACGACACCAAGCGCAGACGTGCGGTGGTTGCTGTTGCGGACGAAGGCCCGGGTATTGCACCCGAGGATCATGACAAGCTGTTTGTGCCATATTTTACTCGCAAGAAAACGGGAACTGGATTGGGATTGGCGATTGTTCGTCGAATCATCACCGATCATGAGGGGCAGATCCAAGTCGGCAACAATCAGCCGAGAGGTGCCGTATTTAAATTCGATCTTCCGGTGTAGCAAGATGCGTGATGGGTCATACGACAGCCGACAGCTGAAATGGGTAATGGTTGCCGGCCGATTGTCGATGTTTCTTGGAGGAGGTAGATGTCAGCATCGATTCTGATCGTAGATGATGAGGAGGCCATTCGGACGTCCCTGAGAAGTATTCTGGAGGATGAAGGCTATGAGGTTGCTGTCGCAGGCACTGGACTTGAGGCGCTGAAAATCTATGGCACGGATCCCCCGGACCTCATGATTTTGGATATTTGGATGCCTGAGATGGATGGTCTGGAAACCTTGCGCCGGGTGAAGGAATTTGTCCCGACCACTCAGGTGATGATGATTTCCGGCCATGGTTCCATCGAGACGGCGGTGAAGGCGATTAAGCTGGGAGCGTATGATTATATTGAGAAGCCGCTGTCACTCGAAAATGTGACATTTCGCGTGAAACAGGCGTTGGAGCAGTATCGATTAGCTCAGGAGAATCGGGCGTTACGGAGTAAGGTCGAGCGGAAATTTGAGCTGGTCGGGCAGTCTCCGGTGATGCAGCGTCTGCGAGAGCTCATTGAAACGGCAGGTCCAACGAATAGTCGCGTCCTGATCGGGGGAGAGAATGGAACGGGAAAAGAGCTTGTTGCCAGAGCGATTCATCTCCATAGCACGAGATCGGAACATCCCTTCGTCGCGGTGAATTGCGCTGCCATTCCTGAGACCTTGATCGAGAGCGAGCTGTTCGGCCATGAGAAAGGTTCCTTCACGGGTGCCATCTCCATGAAACGGGGACAGTTCGAACAGGCCAACGGCGGGACCCTCTTTCTCGATGAGATCGGGGACATGAGCCTCAGTACGCAGGCCAAAGTGTTACGAGCCTTGCAGGAGCAACAGTTTACGCGTGTCGGTGGAACGAAATTGATGAAGGTGGATGTGCGAGTATTGGCGGCTTCCAATAAGGACTTAGAGAAGGAAATTGGTAAGGGGCAATTTCGAGAAGATTTATACTACCGCCTCAATGTGGTCCCAATTGTGGTCCCACCATTGCGAGAGCGGCGGGAAGATATTCCGGCGCTCGTCCAACATTTCATGAAGCTGCATGCCGAAGAGCAAGGTCTGCGGATGAAGGACGTCTCTCCGGAGGCGATGGGCGTGTTTCAGCAATACGATTGGCCAGGGAATATCCGGGAACTTCGGAATTTGATCGAGCGGCTTATGATCATGGTACCGGGATTTACGATTGAAGCCGCACAGGCCACGCTCTCATTACAGGGTCGGACGACGGGCGCTGTTTCAGCAAGTCCCTCTGCTGCACCTCTGCTTCTGACCAAATCCTATGACTCGCTTCGCGATGCCCGGAACGCTTTTGAAAAGGATTACATCAGCCGAAAGTTGCGAGAACACCATTGGAATATTTCACGGACGGCGGACGATCTCAAGATCGAACGAAGTCATCTTCACCGAAAGATTAAGCTGTTGGATGTGGAGATGCGGCCTGAAGGGTAGGGAAGTTCATGGCCCATCTGTGAGGGAATCCTGTAATCGACATGTGAGTGCACTCACAGACGAACCGCGGAAGTTCACATCGTTCCCATGCGTTGACCTCTCTGATACCCTCCGATAAGATGCGGCTCCTAGTCGCTGCTGTAAATGACCGTAAACGATGTGACGGCCTGATTATGACAACCTATCGCGATGCTGGTGTGGATATCGATGCAGGTGATGAATTCGTGGATCGGATCAAGCCGCTCGTTCGATCGACGTTCCGTCCTGAAGTCCTCACCGATTTAGGAGGATTCGGTGGTCTCTTCGGCCTGCAAGCGGGTAAATACAAGGAGCCGATCCTCGTCTCCGGAACGGATGGGGTTGGGACCAAACTAAAGATCGCCTTTATGATGGACAAGCACGACACCGTCGGCATCGATTTGGTCGCTATGTGTGCGAACGATATTGCGGTGAGCGGAGCAGAACCGCTGTTTTTTTTGGACTATTTTGCGACCGGGAAGTTATCCGTCTCGAAGGCTCAAGAGGTGGTCGCTGGTATCGCCGAAGGTTGCCGCCAAGCTGGTTGTGCATTGATCGGAGGTGAAACCGCCGAAATGCCGTCCTTTTATCCTGATGGGGAATATGACTTGGCCGGATTTGCGGTGGGCGTCGTTGAAAAGTCAAAAATCGTCGATGGCAAAACGATCAGGCCTGGCGATGCCATTATCGGACTGGCGTCCACCGGGCTGCACAGTAATGGGTATTCATTGGCGCGCCGAGTATTGTTCGATCAGGCGAAATTGTCGCCAGCCGATCGAGTGCCTGAACTTGATCGCCCACTGGGTGAGGTCCTGCTTGCGCCGACGAGAATCTATGCGAAGCAGATTCAGTCTCTCATCCAGGATTTCCCAATCAAAGGGATCGCACACGTTACCGGAGGAGGGATTACTGAAAATTTGCCACGTGTATTTCCACAGGGCGTGCGGGCGAGGATTACGCGTACGGCTTGGTCGGTTCCATCGATTTTCGGTGTGATGAGCCGATTGGGACAGATCGACCGTGAAGAGATGTACCGGGTGTTCAATATGGGCGTCGGGTTGATTCTTGTCGTTCCACCTGAATCAGTGTCCGGTGTACTGGCTCGTGCGGCGGTACTGGGAGATCGAGGCTGGCAGATCGGCGAAATCCTGTCTTCCACCGGGGAGGAACCGGAGGTCGAGTATGTCGATTAGCCGAACGACCCCATTGCGTGTGGCGGTTCTGGCATCTGGTCGAGGTTCTAATCTGCAAGCGTTGATCGATGCGATCGAAGCGGGGCAGGTACAGGCTCGGATTGTTGCCGTCATCAGCAATAAGAAAGAGGCAGTTGCACTGGAGCGGGCTCGGAAACACGGAATCAAAGACCTCTTTGTCGATCCCAAACCCTTTGCCGGACGTCCCGATAGTCGTGAGGCCTACGACCGATCGTTATTGGAGGTGCTTCAACAGCATGAAGTCGAACTGGTTTTGCTCGCGGGTTATATGAAAATCGTCACGACGGTATTGGTCAATGCCTATGCGAATCGGATGATGAATATTCATCCCTCTTTGTTGCCGGCCTTCCCGGGATTGGAGGTGCAGAAGAAAGCCATCGATTGGGGTTGCAAGTTGGCGGGCTGTACGGTGCATTTCGTCACGGAAGGGGTAGATGAAGGGCCGATCATCATTCAAGCAGCCGTGCCGATCCTTGACACTGATACTCCAGAAACCCTCGCCGCCAGAATCCTTGTGCAGGAACACAAGATCTATCCACGCGCCGTGCAACTCTTCGCCGAGGGTCGGTTACGAGTGGACGGGCGACGAGTGTTCATCGACAGCGCCAAGCCAGATGGCGAGGTGATTGTCAGCGCAGTATGATTAGGCGAAATCAGTACCGTTCGTGAATTGCCGGACGGGAGCACT
>JAMXAU010000163.1 GCA_024281365.1 Nitrospira sp. | reverse complement strand
ACGGCTTCTTCAGCCGCCCAGCCAAAAGCATGGTTGCGGCTGGCCGCGTTGCCGAACTTTTCGACGAAGTAGGGCAGCATGGCCTCCAATACTCGTGGATCCATGGGAGTGGTGGAATGGTTATCGAGGAAAATAGGAAGCTTCATCGTTCGACTCCTTGTGCCGAGGGCGACTGGATGGTAATCAAGGGTGTCCCACCCATCATGTCTCCCAACGTCATATTGTTCAGTAACTGGTAGATGCTGTCTTGAATTTTCAAGAGCGGCGTGCGGATGTTGCAGTGTTCACGCTGCATGCAGTAGTCCCCATCTTTTTCGTGTGAACAGTCGGTAATGGCCAGGGGGCCCTCGATGCTTTCAAGAATCTGTGCAATGGTGATCTGTCTAGCGCTCCGTGCCAGGAGATAGCCACCCTTCGGGCCGTTGTGACTCTCGATCAGGCCGTTTTTTGAGAGAACCTGGAGGACCTTCGCAAGCAGTTCCAGTGGAATGTTATATTCCTCGGCGATCTCTTTCGTATTCACCACGCGGCCGGGCGTAACATCGCCGAACTGGACAGAGGCGATATGCTGGAGGGCCATCAGCGCGTAGTCAGCTTTTTTTGAAATCTTCAACATGGCTATTGCCGATCAGTAAGATCGGAGACTATAATGATCTCCGATCAATATGGTCGCACTAAAGCTACCATGCAGATTTGAATCGTGTCAATACGTGACAAAAATCTAATCCGTCTCAGAAAGGAACAGGCACATGGGTGGGACGAACCCGTACATTGAGAAAGCCGATTACGAACTTCCTAAGGTTTCCTATTCCGTCACATTTATCCAACCAAGCGGAACGTCGACCACAGTTACTGTCGATCCAGAAAAGATTCCTTACGGGGTCACAGGATTACCAGGGAGCATTTTGGATATCGCCATGGGCCAGGGGATAGATTTGGAGCATGTCTGTGGTGGGGTTTGCGCCTGTTCGACCTGTCACGTCATTGTGAAGCAGGGCTTGGAAAGCTGTAACGAAGGTACCGATGACGAATATGATCAACTCGATGAAGCTCCCATGACGACGCTTCAGTCTCGACTGGGTTGTCAATGTGTCCCGAATGGGAAGGCGGATATCGTCGTAGAAATTCCCGCTGTGAATAAAAATCTCGTGCGAGAGGGCCACTGAAGAAGCGCGACTACGCTCTTCAGGACTCATCGGTCGATCAGTTCGGTTGAATCCGACAATGCTGATGAAGTCCGAAGATTCTCCTAGTCATAGGTCTCCGCCTTGATCTCCTTTCGATCGTATCCTTGATCCATAAAATAGGCCCGTAGAGGACGGACGAAGGCTTTGGTCCCGCAGAGCATGGGAATCACTTTCGGTTGACCAGTGAGCAGCGGTCCCAGCATCGCCAGGGTTTTCTCTACGGCTTGGGACTCGCTCTGTTCGGCCACAATCGGAAGATAACGGAAGGATGGCTGCTGTACGGCCATCGTGAGCCATTCCTGATGGAACAGAACCTCCTCTTCGCTGGGTGCCACCGCGATCAACAGGACCGGAGTATGAATTTTTTTAAAAAACATCTGCTTCAACAGGCATCGCATCGGAACCAGGCCTGTGTAGCGTCCGATCAGGATAAGTTCCCGATCGAGAGTCTGAGGAAGAATGAACCGCCCATAGGGTCCGGACAAGGTCAGTTCATCGCCTGATTTCAGCTGATAGAGGTAAGGAGAACCGAGTCCATCGGGAACGAGATCAAACACCAGCGTCAACTCTCCATAGGGCGAGGAAGGATCGGCCATGGAGTAGGCTCGATTGAGCGGCGGCTTGGGCCCTACGGGAAGGTGAAGAGAGACCCATTGTCCAGGTTGGAAGGCAATCTTGGCAGCCTTGGGCTTGATCACCAACTGGCGCACGTGCGGTGTGAGATCCGTCGCGGACAGTACTGTGCCAGGTTGCCTCTGTTCTGCCATCCCCATCTCCTCCGGCATCCTCATAGCAGAAGCCGTAGTGAGATGGAAGTGTTTCGGCGGTGTACAAGGATTTTCTCAGCGTGGTATAGATGGGCGGTTTCGTAGGTATGAGGAAGGGACATGCTGTCATGACTGAGGTTCGTGTCCGGTTCGCTCCTAGCCCGACGGGTTTTCTGCATATCGGTGGAGTGCGCACGGCCCTATTCAATTGGCTGTTTGCGCGTCAACAGCGGGGGACGTTCATTCTTCGGATCGAGGATACCGATCAAAGTCGGTCGACCGATGAGTCCATTCAGGCCATTATTGAGGGAATGGAATGGGTCGGGCTCGATTGGGATGAAGGGCCGTTCCGCCAAACCGAACGGATGGATCTGTATCGCGCCCATGCTATGAAGTTACTTGAGATGGGGCATGCGTACTGGTGTGTGTGCAAGGCGGAAGAGCTGGAGGCTCGGCGAAAGGAGGCCGAGGCAAAAGGCTTATCGCCTCGCTACGATGGCCGCTGCCGCCGATTACAGATCACCAATCCGCCTGCCGACGCCGCGCTTCGCTTCAAGGCGCCGCAGGAAGGGCACATCATCGTCGATGATCTCATCAAAGGCGCAATCACCTTCGATAATAGTGCGGCCGACGACCTGATTATTCTCCGGTCCAACGGCTATCCGACCTACAATTTTTCGGTCGTCGTCGACGATGCATTGATGCGCATCACACACGTCGTGCGGGGGGATGACCATCTGACCAACACGCCGCGACAGATTCCGATTTTTGAAGCGCTGGGGTTTGCCGTTCCGCGCTTCGGCCATCTCCCGATGATTCTGGGATCGGATAAGACGCGGCTCTCAAAACGCCATGGGGCGACGTCGATCATGGCCTATAAGGACATGGGGTACTTGCCCGATGCTATGGTGAATTACCTGGTTCGACTGGGGTGGTCTCACGGCGATCAAGAGCTCTTTACTCGGCAGGAACTCATCGAAAAGTTCTCCTGGGATCACGTCCAGAAGTCGGCGGCGGTATTCAATCCGGACAAGTTGGTGTGGATCAATGCCGAGTACATCAAAACGAGTCCACCGAGCTCGGTGGCTCAGGCGCTCGTGCCGTTGTTGGAACAAGCAGGGTTGAAGCATGAGGTCGAAGCGGTATCGGAGGAATGGCTCGCACAGCTGGTGGTGTTGGTCAAGGAACGGGCGAAGACGTTGGTCGACATGGTGGAATGGGTGAAACCTTATTTCGGGCAAGTCGCTCCGTTCGAGGAAGAGGCAGCCAAGAAATTTCTCACGCCGGCGGTGGCTCCGTTGCTCCAGAAGCTGGTGACACGCTTTGAGACGTTCCCCAGCTTTTCCAAACAAACCTGGGAAGAAAGCTTCAAGAAGCTAGTCGAAGAAGAAGGTATCAAAATGGGCGCCTTGGCCCAGCCGGTTCGTGTGGCGCTCACCGGGCGAACGGCAAGCCCAGGCCTGTTTGAGGTCATGGAAGTCTTGGGACGGGAGCGGACGCTGTTTCGTCTGAGAAAAGGAATCGAGCGTGCCTCGATAGGCTGATGATTTCCTCCCTGCCAAACCTGCGTCGATCTTGACGAAATTGCGATCGATATATTACTGTGAACGTCGGTTGGGGGATCGTCTAGCGGTAGGACGTCAGTCTCTGGATCTGACTACCTAGGTTCGATTCCTAGTCCCCCAGCCAAAATTCTCTGTCGATTTTCCCCACGCATGATGTCGGTACCGCGCTGGGGGATCGTCTAGCGGTAGGACGCCGGCCTTTGGAGCCGGCTACCTAGGTTCGATTCCTAGTCCCCCAGCCACTTTCCTTTGAATTTTTCTTGGCAAAACCCGGCTATACCCCATGGGGCGAGGACTGGTCATGCTCTGATGCGAGTTCCTCAGCTGTGAAGATTTTCTCAGGCCATCGTTCAACTGGATGAAGAAAATAAGGAGGAGAATGGCAACAAATCGGAGGCAATCTCACAGTCACAAGACTCTCTAATGGTGACATAAATATCTCACTATGATCCCAATCTTCTCCTCACGTCTTCTTCTTGATACCAATGTAGTGATTGGGTTGAATGCAGAGGCAATAGATGCCCTCAACAGGCTCAGAAAGTAGCCAGCAGCAAGTTTTCATTTATCGCTATTCGCTGTTGAATTTCGTGGAGCTGGCTTCCCACATGGGATGAGCCAGATAGCAGAACACCAAACCCATTCAAAAAGTATCAGTCAGCTTTTAAGAAAATAGTCTCTCTGCGACTTGCGACTCTCCCTTCAGCTGAAACGGTGTTCATGAAAGCTGTCGGGCTCTACCATTTTCTGAGTTTTCGAAACGGCAATTGCTCGTAACGAGAGTGAGATTGCTGGCACACTAAAGGGCTTTGTGCAGGTAAACGATTTAGCTGAGCTGAAGAGGGCTGGGTTCAGTCCAGAACATTATAAGAAACTTCGCGAGTTTGACGGAGAGTGGTTTTTGGATTTTGTGGCGAAGGCCAAGGAGATTGGGGGCCTGCCAGATGGTTCAGACAGTTGGGCAAATTGGCTTGGGCATTTCCAGAGCTATCTTGTTTTCCGAGCAAGTAGTACCAGAAAGACTCTGTCCAGCCTTGGGAGGGGTGAACAGAAGCGGGTAATTAGTTTTTTGAAGGGCCAGGAGGAAAGATGTTTCTTACTCATTTCAAGCATTTGCTTGTTAAGACAATTAGGGATGATAGGCACGAGATAGCAGCAACGATTTCTACGACATGCTCCAGCTGCTACTGCTTCGGGATAGCAATCGCCTCTTCGTGAAAATGCTTATCAACAGTAGTAGCCTTGTGCTTCATGGTCTGCGCAGCACTGTAGACCCGTCTATATTGTTGGTCAAGTGGCGTGTGGAAGTTGGGAAACAGACTATAGGGTTCCTGCCGTTCGTTACTTCAGCGACGCCATGTCGATGACGAATCGAAATTTCACATCGCCCCGGAGGATCCGTTCGTAGGCTTCATTCACCTGTTGGATGGGAATCACTTCCACGTCGGACTCGACCTGGTGTTGGGCACAGAAGTCGAGCATGCGCTGTGTTTCTTTGATGCCGCCGATCAGAGAACCGGCCAGGCGCCGTCGTTTGAAAATGAGCGAAAAGGCCTCGACAGGGGTCGGGGTTTCCGGTGCCCCGACGAGGATCATGGTCCCGTCGGTTTTAAGCAGGTTCAGGTAGGCGTTGTAATCGTGTGGGGCCGAAACCGTATCGAGGACGTAGTGGAAATACCCCTGGAGTTTCGTAAACGTCTGAGGGTCCGACGTCACCGCAAAGTGTGCTGCCCCTAGCCGCTTCGCATCCTGCCGTTTGTTCTCCGATGTGCTCAAGACCGTTACCTCTGTTCCCATGGCTTTGGCGATTTTCACCGCCATGTGGCCAAGCCCGCCAAGGCCGACGACGGCCAGTTTGTGATAGCGACCGATTCCCCATTGCCGGAGGGGAGAGTAGGTGGTGATACCCGCACAGAGCAAGGGGGCTGCTCCGGCCAACGAAAGCGTCGCTGGAATCCGGAGGACGTACCGTTCATCCACGACGATCTGGGCTGAGTAACCGCCTTGAGTGATCTGGCCTGTCTTGTCTTGCGCACTGTAGGTCCAGAGGGTACCGCCGTCGCAGTATTGTTCTAGCCCTTCTCGGCAGGGTCCACAGGTTCGGCAGGAATCCACGAAACACCCGACACCGGCTCGATCGCCGG
>JAMXAU010000162.1 GCA_024281365.1 Nitrospira sp. | reverse complement strand
CATCTGTTCATTGCGCTGTGCGTCGTTGCGATGACACACGTGGCCGGTGATTGGGTGAACAAGATGGTGGGAGCGGAATGACGGAGGTATGAACCAGTGAGGAGACACCCTCGGACGTTGAGATGGCTGCTGCTTTTCCTCGTGTGCACGACATTCATGATGTCCGGGCAACCAGCCTGGGGAGCAGGGGATGATGTGGCATCTGAAAGCGGTCAGCCGCATCGTGTCGTGCTCCACCTGAATTCCGGTGATGAAAAAGTTCAACGTGGTGCGCTCAACAATATCAAGAATCTCTATCAGGAGTTTTCGTCACAGAGTCTCACGGTCGAGCTGGTCGTGCATGGGGCTGGGCTTCCAGTCCTCATCAAAAAGAGTACGTCGTTTGCTGCGGAGCTGAGCGAGCTTCGGAAAACCTACGGTGTGCACTACACGGCCTGTTCGAACACCATGAAGACGATGAAGGTGACAAGAGAAGATCTCATCGACGAAGTCGGCGACACCGTGCCGGCAATCGTGAGGCTGGTGGAGAGACAAGAGCAAGGCTGGGTCTATATTAAACCGTGAAAGGTGAAACGTGAGGGGTAAGGGGTGAGTAGTACGTAAGATCACGATTGAAGGGGGTTGCCATGGACGTTCGCAGCAAAGTGTATTTCTATCAGACCAGTGTGAAGTGGACAGAACAGCGCAAGGGCACGATCTCCTGTGCAGGGAAACCCGATGTGCAGGTGGCGACCCCACCGGAGTTCAAGGGGCATGAGAACATCTGGTCTCCGGAGGACCTCTTCGTGGCGTCCGCCAACGTCTGTTTGATGACGACATTTCTTTCCGTCGCGGAACGAGCCGGTCTTGCTTTTTCCTCGTACGAGAGTACGGCGGAAGGACGGTTGGAGATCGTGGAGGGGAAATTTCAATTCACGGCGATCACCATCCGGCCTTCAATTATCTTACAGCCAGGCGGTGATCCAGCCCGTGCGAAGGAACTCATTGAAAAAGCGGAGCATAATTGTCTGATTTCCAACTCCATGAAGGCCAAAGTCACACTGGAAGCCACGATCCGCTGATTCAGCGGTTGCAAGTTTCACCTTTCAAGTTCCAGATAACTGATTCGATAACTTGAAACATGTCATTCGAAAACTTGAAACTCAGACTCACGGTACAGCCGATAATCTCTCGCTGAACACTGTAGCATCCTGCGCCAGTCGGTCAGCAGGCCTAGTGGCATTTGTCTCCATTCTTCGGTGTCGATCTGATCGACACCGAAGAATCTGTCCGATAACCCCTCGATGAATCGAGAGAAAGCTCTCCTTCTCCCTACGAGATAGTGGCACAGTCATCGCAAGGTCTCATTGAAGGGAAAGGACAAGATATGCGTATAACGGTGCAAGGGACGGTGTTGTGTGCACTGGTGGCCGGACTGTGCGGACTGGGGTTCAGTAATCTTGGGGTCAAACAGGCTGGGGTCCTTGCCAAAGAAGGGGATGCAGTCACCGGACGGGAAATTTACGTGAACACCTGTATGCTCTGTCATGGAATCGACGGCAGAGGCGTACGAGGACTGCAGTTCGTTCCACCTCCGGCAGACCTCACATCGCTCGCGGTCCAGAGCCGGCTGGATGGGTCGCTGTTTCGTCGGATTCACGACGGGAAGCCCAACACGGTCATGGGCGCTTGGAAACATGCTCTCTCGGATGAAGAAATCTGGGATGTATTGGCCTATGTGCGCACATTTCGGATCGAGTCTCCTGGGCAACCATAAAGGTGAATCCAACAACTCGAAGGTGTCTCATACAAGCCGGATGCAGAAATGGGATGGTTGTCCGTGAGGAAACGAGGAGGGAGCGACATGACATGTAATGTGGGGGGAATCGAACGACCGATACGCATTGGAGCGGGAGTGCTGGCGATTATGGCCGGCCTCTTTGGGGGGCTTTCTGGTGCGATGTCCGGAATAGCGCTTGGGGTGGGGGCGATTCTATTATTGACCGGGGCGGTGGGGTATTGCCCGCTGTTCACACTGTTGGGAATTAATACCTGCACGTCTGCGTCCGGTTCAAAGAAATGAGGTGGAATCGATGAACCGACCGGTCGCCGCTTGGGCCGCGCTGGTGTATACGCTGGTTGGGGTGATCGGTTGTGTCCCGCCTCCACGGGTGGCGGGAGGTGAAGCGGGGGCCGGCCGTGCAAGCACGGAGTCGTAGGTCGACGCGTTGTTTGCTCCGCCGTCGCCGGAAACGATCCCCGGTGATTTGCGAGGCGAACAGATTCGATTGGGCTATAAGATGATCGTCGACACCCAGGAATATGGGAAGCGGTATGTGGGGAATGCGCTCACCTGCACCAATTGCCACCTGGATGGGGGGCTCAATCCGAATTCCGCATCATTCGTCGGCATCAGTAGGCTCTATCCGCAGTATCGTGAGCGAGCCGGCCGTCAGATGACATTGGCCGATCGGATCAACGAGTGTTTCGAGCGCAGTATGAACGGGAAGCCTCTCCCGCCGGACAGCGTGAAACTGACGGGCATCGTGGCCTACATCGAATGGTTGTCGAAAAATGTCCCGGCCGGTAGTACGGTGCCGTGGCGAGGCATTCCGCGCCTGACCTCGACTCATCAACCGGACCCTATCAACGGCAAGAAGGTCTTTGAGAAAAAGTGTGTCTTCTGCCATGGTTCCGACGGACAGGGCACCATGGCGGCGCCGCCCGTGTGGGGACCGCGGTCGTACAATATCGGCGCAGGAATGGCACGGGTCACCGTGGCTGCTGCCTTTATTAAGGCCAACATGCCGCGAGGTTGGGGCTGGACGGTGACGGACGACGAAGCCCTCGACGCAGCCGCCTATATTAATACACAGCCTCGACCAGATTTTCCCGACAAGATTCACGATTGGCCGAAGGGGGGCAAGCCGGCGGATGCGCCCTATTGATTCGACTAGACGTCTTCGTGGAGGACATACTGTGGGTCATCTGGCAACACGGATGAGGTGTCATGGCTGACGATCCAGCCATAGGGGTTGATATGGAGGGTACGGTCCCCATGATGCCCTGGTGGGCTGGAGGGTTAGGGATCGGCTTCATTTTGTTGATGGCGGTGGCTCTCGTTCAGCCGATCGGGGTATCCACGCAGTATGTGGTGTTGGACGGCGTGCTGTTGCACGCTATCTTCCCGGACCTCGTTGACCAGAGTCCCTATTTGAAGCACGCAAGCAAGGGATGGACGTTAGCCACCTATGAATTTTTGTTCGTTGCAGGGATTCCGCTCGGCGCCTTCATCGCCGCGGCTGCGACGAGGCGATTGACTGGAAGAATAGTCCCGTCGTTGTGGGCCCAACGGTTCGGTCCAGCACCAGCGAGGCGTCTAGGATGGTCCTTCGTCGGAGGATTTTTGCTCTTGTTCGGTGCCCGCTTCGGGGGAGGCTGTACCTCCGGCCATATGATCAGCGGGGTGTCACAGCTGGCCGTGAGCTCGTTCGTATTTTCCACCGCCCTTTTTGCGAGCGCGATCCTGACAGCTCGGTGGCTCTACCCTGAGCGAGCCGAGCGATGACATTACTCCTGGGCCTATTTCTTGGTGCGGTATTCGGCGCGATTCTTCAACTGTCGGGTGCGTCGAGCTACACCAAGATCCTCGGTACCTTGCGGCTGAGAGACTTCACGATTATGAAGCTCATCATGACCGCCATCGGCGTAGGGGTGATTGGGGTGCATGTCTTGGATGCGGTTGGTGTGGCCCACATGAAGGTGAAAGACCTCTATTTACCGGGGATCATCATCGCGGGCTTGATCTTTGGTGTGGGGTTTGCCGTCACGGGCTACTGTCCAGGGACGGCGCTGGCTGCGGCTGCGGAGGGAAAACCGGACGCGTGGATGACGATAGTGGGAGGGCTGTGCGGCGCGTTGACGTTTGCCCTCCTCTGGCCTGAGCTCGAATCGTCTTTGGCCTCGCTCGGGGAATTTGGGCCGGTCACCCTTCATGAATCATTCGGGATCAATGGACTGCTCATTGCATTGCCGCTCGGTGTGCTTTGTCTATGGGGGGCGGTAAGACTTCCGGGGGTAAGAGCCACATGAAACTCACGGCGACCTTTCACGGCGGAACACGGTACGACATTGTGAGCGGGAAGCATCGAATCATCACCGACCAGCCGGTTGAGGATGGAGGACAGGATGCCGGCATGGGACCCGTTGAACTCTATGTCGGGTCCGTTGCAAGTTGCGTCGCGTACTTCGTCGGACAATTCTGCGGGCGACACGGTATCGCCCGGGACGGTTTGGCCGTCGAGGCGGAATGGACGATGGCGGAAGGACCGCATCGTGTGGGCCGTATCGACATGGCGATCCATCTTCCTCATCGCATCACGTCAGATCAACGGGAACGCCTGCTGAAGGTCGCGCACGGTTGTACCGTGCATCAGTCCATCGCCGTGGCCCCGACAATCGGGATCAAACTCAATCCGCACACGCATCACAAATCCGACGGGTCGTGATCATGTACGCAAGACAGGGCATGCGACTCAGGCAATGACCTGACAACAAAAGGAGGGAGGAGATGGGCCTGCAGGGAATGAGAAGGAGGATGGCAGCCACGATGACACTGGCAGCAGGACTGCTGGTCCTAGTTCAGGATCCCTCTCTTGCGAGTGAGCACTCTCGCGCCAAGGACCTCCTCCAACAGACTTGTGTGCAGTGTCACCGGTTGGAAGGGACAGCCGATTCTCGGTTCAACCTCCGGGCCCCGGACTTGATCTGGGCCGGCAGCAAATACCAGCGATCTTGGCTCATTCGCTGGCTGACCGGGAAAGAGGCGCCGCTCTATGTCAAAGGCTATCGATGGGACCTGACGGATGTCCCGGCGAAACACCCGATGGTTACCGAGGGAGAAGCCAACGCGATTGCCGATTATTTCGCTGAACATCACAAAGATCCACGCGTCACAGTCGGGGCCTTCGATCTGTCAAAGGTCACCAAATTCGATGTGTCGTTCGGGGGAGTGGCCTATAAAGCCCATGCATGCCTCGGCTGCCATACGATTGAAGAGAACGGCAAACTGATCGGGGGACAACAAAGTGCGGCGCTGCAGAAATCTGGTCAGCGATACGACAAGGACTGGCTGTTCCGATTCGGCCTTAACCCTCAAGACTTTGTGCCGCACAGCGGCGAGTTTCTGGCGGACGCGACGGAACCACAGCTTCGCGCCGTGATCGGCTACCTGATGGCTCAAGGGATACCGGACTTTCAGTATTACGAGCCCTGGACGAGTTCCGAGTTCAGCCGGGCCGACGCCGGGCGCGGCAAAGTGCTCTACAAAGAATATTGTGCCCAGTGCCACGGCTTCACCGGGAAAGGCGACGGTCCCGCCGCGTCCGCACTTGAGCCCAAACCGGCCATCCACGCCAACATGCCGTTTGACAAACTGCCGATGGAGTACCTCTATACCGTCATCAACCACGGTGGAGTGGCCGTCGGGAAATCGCCCAATATGCCCTACTGGGGGCTCACGATCGGTCAACAGGGGGTGGCGGATGTGATCGCCTATTTGAAGGTGACATTCAAGGGAGTTCCGGAGGTCCCGACAGCGGCAGGAGGGCCGG
>JAMXAU010000161.1 GCA_024281365.1 Nitrospira sp. | reverse complement strand
CCGAGCATAATGCCGCAATCGTTGGGGTTTCAAATGAGAGCGGCTGGACGTGGAAATCAGAATATACTGAGCCGACCATCGACCGAATTGTTCTCTGACCTGTATTTTTGTTCACCTCACTCATGCCTTCCGGTTTCGAATGATGAGACCGATCACGACCGGAAACGTCATGACGCAAAACAAGAGGAGTCCTCCGACGAACAGCTGTCCGCGAACTTGCATGGGATCCGCCACATTATCATGCCCCTGCATCCAGAGATGCCTGGTCATGAGGTCGCAAGCAAACCCTGCAATAATCAGCGCATACCAGAACCGCCATCGTCGTGCGGTGTAGAGCGCCTGCTCTCGTCGGTGAATCAGGAAGACTTGAGCTAGGATCACCGCGAGGCCGAGATACTCTGCCCAGGCGGGAATCCCACGGGCTCCTGTCAGTAAGAGTAAGATAAGAATTGCAACGAAGGCCAGAATGGACCCCAACAGAAATCCTCGTCGCGATTCCAACAGACTCATACCAATCCCGTCCAATTCATTCCCCAAAGAGCTTTTCTCTTGTTCTGCGCGCTGGATCCTTGTCCTCACTTGATCTACCTTTACAGCGAAGTGGGCTCTGACCAGCCCACCTACTCCACCACTTCAGCCCTATCAGACTTATTCAGGAGATAGAGAGTGTCGTTCTTGATGAACAATCGATGCGTTTCCTCACCTCTATACTCGCCCATCAAATTCTTGGCCGTAATCCCCACGTGCACAATGTAACCGAACTCTGGAGGTTTTCTCCTACCTGAGAGATAGGCATAGCCTTTCTGTGGCTCCCCTATGAATCGCAATCGAGCCGGGGACGGTTCAAGCAGCAGCTGTTGTATAAGATCTTTTGTGGCCTTCTGATAGATGGAAGAATCCGGAACTGTCCCGTAGTCAGCATTCGCGATTTGTTCAGGTGTCACAGGCGTGGCGCATCCCACGGTGAAGAGTAGAAGCAACGCAAGGAGACTTCTGAGATCAGCCTTCACCGGATAATCCTCACCAATTCTTCGCGATGATTCGTCAGTGTATTCTATGAGCCGGGATGTTGACCCGCAAGAAGGGTCAAATGGATGACCCTCCTTAACTGGCTCCTAGCCATCGACGTCCTCTGGCGAGCTTGATGCAGCTAGCTCCGCGTAGGTCTGTAACGTTCGGCATGCTGCTTCCTCGTCCAGTTTGCTAATTGCAAAGCCGACGTGGACGATCACATAGTCGCCGACTTCGGCTTCCGGCACGAGCGCCAATGAGACGGACTTCGTGACACCGCCGAACGACACCGTCGCCGTGCGAAGGGTGTCATCTTGGATGCTCAGGATTTGTCCGGGAACCGCCAGGCACATGGACTCTCCTAATCTTGCTTCACCGCGCTGTTCATGGACGCTTCTCTTCCATCCACCCTGAGCCGCTGCGACGATAAGAGCCTATGGCTAATGGCCTATGGCACGAGATCGGACCGGAATACTATGCCATCGGTAGCTTGCTTTTCCTGCCTCTTCCATAAGCTATTTGCTATATGCTCCTCATTCTGTTCGTGCCATAAGCCATAGGCTATAAGCTCTGCTCCTCGGACGAGGTAGACGCCGCCACCACCGCCTGTCCCAACGATAATCCACCATCATTGGGTGGAACCAGGCTGTGACTATAGACTGCGAACCCCACCGCTTCCAGCCGCTGCCGGACTAGCGTCAACAACAGACCGTTCTGAAAACAGCCACCGGTCAACACGACGCGAGGCAGACCAGCGACCTGAGCCACTCGAACAACTCCCTCCGCAAGACCAACATGAAATCGCGCGGTAATCAGTTCAGGTCGGTGGCCTCTGCGAAGGTCATCGAGCATGGCGCTGATCATAGGCCGCCAATCGACCATCCACTTCGTATCGGAACTCTCACTCGTCACTAGCTCGATCGGATAGCCTTGTACGCTTCCTCCGCCTGCCTCCCATTCTCGCTCCGCAGCAAACTGAACCGCCATGGCAGCTTGGCCTTCAAAGGAAGCCTGTGCACACAAGCCTGTGAGTGATGCCACCGTGTCGAACAGCCGCCCCATGCTCGTCGTCCAAGGCGACGCGATGCCGGATCGGAGTAGCGCTGCTAGATACGCACACTGATCTCCTGTCATGTTCCAGGATGGAAGATCATGATGCACCATCGTTTCTCCCATTAGTTCCCACAAGGCGGCTGCAGCAGATCGGCCCGGTGCCTTCATAGCTGCTTCGCCACCAAGCAACCGAAAGGATCTGAGAGATGCGAACCGAGTGAATTGTCGATAGCTTGCGATCAAAAACTCGCCGCCCCACACGTGCCCGTCCGTTCCATATCCAGCTCCGTCCCAGGCGATGCCCAGCACCTCACCGTCGAGTTTGTGTTCCGCCATGCATGAAGCCACATGTGCATGGTGATGTTGCACAGGAACCACCGGGACAGACAGGCTCTCAGCCAGTTCTCGCGCGAAGCCGGTCGAACGATAGTCTGGATGGAGATCGCAGGCAATGAGCTTTGGTTCGGCCTGGAGCAATCGTTGCAGATCGTCCACCGCCTGCCGAAAGGCTAGGTCGGCTTCCAGAGTGGAGAGGTCACCCAAGTGCTGGCTGAGCCAGACGCGATCCTCCCAAAGCAAGGCGACTGTGTTCTTGAGATGTCCTCCCACGGCCAGCACCGGACCCGAACCGGTTCTCTCTGCAAGACTGTTCTTCAAGCGGATCGCCTGCGGCACGTACCCTCGCGCCCGCCGAAGGATCATCTGGGTCGCTTTTCGCTTGTCCGCCCCACTCCTTTCGCTGTGCTTCGGCGTACGGTCAACCACCAACACCACCGAATCATCGACCGGCCTTGAGATCGGTCTGTCATGCACGAGAAACACATCGGCAATGCCCTTCAGTCGAGCCAGCGCCTCACCTTCGTCGATCACGATCGGTTCTTCTGATCGATTGCCGCTCGTGGCCACTATGGGACGCTGCAGCGAGGCCATCAAGAGATGATGAAGCGGTGTCGCCGGCAACATCACGCCGAGATAGGGATTGCCCGGTGCCACGGCTTCAGCAAGGGCTGCATCTCGCCGCTTTCGCGCCAGAACGATCGGCGCTTGCGGTGAGCAGAGCAGCGATTCCTCATCTGGAGACAATAGACAATAGTCTCTGACCGCTTCGAGGGAAGGGAACGTGACGGCAAAGGGTTTGTCCGCTCTCCGTTTTCGATCGCGCAACCGCCGGACAGCCTCCTCTGACTGTGCGTCCACCCAGAGCTGAAACCCGCCCAGTCCCTTCACTGCCACAATGAGACCTTCATCGAGCAATGCCACTGCTCGCTGTAAGGCTCCCTCCTCAGCTGCGATTTCGCAGCCCTGCTCATCCCACAAACACAGACGGGGGCCACAGATTGGACAGGCGATCGGTTCCGCATGAAATCGTCGGTCTGTTTCAGATTCATATTCGGCTCGACAGGCAGAGCAGAGTTCGAATCCGGCCATCGTGGTATTGGATCGTTCGTACGGAATTGCCGTGAGCAGGCTATAGCGTGGACCACATTGCGTGCAGGTGAGAAATGGATACCGAAACCGGTGGTCAGTCGGATCGGCCAGCTCGCGAAGACAGTCTGCGCACGTGGCCAAATCTGGAGGGATGACGAGTGACGGCCGGCCTAGCTCTGTGCTTCGGTGGATGGCAAAGCCTCTGTCATCCAGCGCCGGAACGACCTGTGTGCGCATCCCATCCACACGGACCGAGGCCGGTGCTTCGCCCTTCAGCCGCCGGAGAAACGTCTCGACGGTCGGCGCGCCTCCTTCCACTTCGATCGACACCCCGTTCACCGTATTCGTACCCACCCAGACAATTCCAGTTCGCGCGCCAACCGATAGACGAAGGGACGGAATCCCACGCCTTGCACGGTCCCGTCCACATCAACCGCATACGCTGGGCAAGCGTCTTGTTCATTCTTCGACCACCAGTTCATGCACCATCACTTCTGACTCGGATTGACCCGTCAGGACCGGTCCTCCGCACATGGCACACAGGCTATCGGAATCCGTAACCGTCACACCCGTCTTGCAATGAGGACACCAGGCCTCGCCGGAGACGGGAATGATCTCCAATTTCGCGCCTTCAGCCTTCGTGCCTTGAGATGCCAAAACAAAGGCTGCGTGAAGCGTGGATAGGTCCTGCGCCAACAGATGCGATGATGCTTGTATCTTCAGCCGCACCAATACCGGCTTGGCTTTGGGTTCACCCTGCAGCCGGTCCTCCACGGTCTTCACAACCTGCGTCAAGAGATGGAATTCGTGCATACGTTCGTCTCGATCTCTCGGAGAACCAATTCAACGACTTTGTGCAGCGCCTGATCAACTGCTGGTGAGAGTAGATGGCCGATGTCTATCCTTTCCGCTTCGACTCCATAGACGATGACCTTGCTGGGAAGCACACCCAATGTGCGGGCCAGCTCCAGCGCCTCGCCTACTCCTATCGCATGGGTGGATCGCGAAACAGCCCTGGCGCGACCGGACGGGATGATGCATCGAGCCGATGGATTGTACCTGGTACCTGTCCGCTACACACGGCATCGATCAAGAGTACCGTCTCCGCGCCTTTCATCATGTCCAGCAACTCCACTCCCACCGATTCCGCCTCGATCACATCTACATGATTACCGACTCGCTCTTGGAGCCGGATGGCCGCAAGGAGACCGACTGCATCGTCGCCTCGCATTCCATTGCCAAGGCCGATGATCCGAATAGAGACTGAGCGAGACTCGTGGGACGTGCGAGACTCGCCCCGCCTCTCGCCACTCACGCTTTTCGCGCTCGCCTCGTCCCCTGCGCCGTCACTGGTCACGCCTGATCTCCAAATTCAGAAAATGGGTCGCGCAGGAAATGCACGGGTCATAGCAACGGATGACCCGCTCGCAGGCAAGCGACGCTTCCTCATTGGACCGATCCAACACACGGGGTAGGAACAGACGGAGGTCCTGCTCAATGCGGCCCTGATTCTGTGAGGTGGGTGGCACGATCTTGGCTTCGCGGATCACCCCGTCGCCGTCCACACGATACCGATGGTAGAGAATCCCTCTTGGCGCTTCCGTACAAGCCATGCCGATGCCCGGCCGAACAACAACCGGCAGCGCCGGCTCAGGTGGCGGGTCGTATCGTCCGATCAGTCGTAGTGATTCTTCCAACGCGTAGAGTAGTTCGACCGAGCGGGCGACAATCCCGTGAAAGGGATTGCGCAGAGGCAGCGACAACCCCGTATCCGCCAGCACCTGCTTGACTGCTTGAGGCAACCGATCGTGATTCAGATTTACGCGAGCCAACGGCCCAACCAAATACGGTGCGCCCTGCAACGTGCAGTGTAACGCGTTGGAGTAGGATACCTGATGCTCGGAGAAATGCCGTTCGAACTCGTCGACAGAAATATCCAGGCCGATGCCGGCCACGATCCGTCCCTCGTTGAATGGATACTCGTCGGGATGACGCAGTGCCACACAAGTATGGTCCGGAGTAAACTCCGGATATTCGAACCCTGCAACCCAACGCACAGTTTCCACCGCGGCATCGCGCGCCCAGAGCAGCTCATTCTTCAACACGTCCAACTCACGCCGCAACGGTACCCGCGAGAAGCCGCCGACCTTCACGGAGACCGGGTGCACAGACCGACCGCCGAGCAACGTCATGATCGCATTGCCCGCTTTCTTCAGTCGCAGTCCTCTGGTGACCAGCGATGCATGGTCCTTGG
>JAMXAU010000160.1 GCA_024281365.1 Nitrospira sp. | reverse complement strand
GTACCAAACGGATCGTCGGCCAGAAACTTCAGGCCCCGTTGACGCCGCTCAATTATCAACGAGATTTGCTCAATATTCAGCGTGAAGTGCGGCGACTCTTCCGTGAACTCAGTACTGCGAAGACGCAACTGGCTTCCATGATGGGATTGCCCCCAGGAACACCGTTTGATCTGGTCGTGCCGCCAAGAGAAACCTCGATCCCCGTGGTCAACTTGGATAGTCAAAAGATGGAAGAACAGGCACTCTTGCTCAGACCAGAATTGCGCACCATCGACTATAAGAAGCGCATCAATGCTAAGGAAGCCAAGGCCGTGTTTCTGGAATTGTTCCCGAACCTGAAAGTATCGCTCGGCGGCTACTACAACAGTAACAGTTTTCTCTTGTATCAGAATTGGCTCAGCTATGCCGCTCAGGCCAGTTGGAACTTGCTCTCGGTATTTCGAGCGCCTGCCAAACTCAAAGCAATCGAAGCGAACGGCCACATGCTGGATGTCCAAAGTCTGGCGCTCAGCATGTCCATTCTGACGGAGGTTCATGTCGGCGCGACACAGTTTGTGCTGGCCAAACAGGAATATCAGGATGCGCGGAATTACCAACAGACACAGAGTGCGATTATAGAGCAGACCAAGAACTTGTGGCTGACTCAGCGCACGAACGATCTCACCCTGATTCGAGAACGAGCCAATGATGTCGCAGCCGATGTCCGCTTGGACACGGCGCGAGCAGGATTGGAAACGGCCTATGCCACCTTGATGGCCTCCATCGGGGAAGAAGCGGTTCCTTCCAGCATGGCTGAACAGAGTGTGGCACAACTGACGGAATCGATCAGGGAATACTGGGAGCCCAGTGGGTTCACCATGTCGGAAGGAGAAAGGAGAGCGGAACCTCATGCGACACCGGCGGTACACTAGGGTGGGAGTAGCCGTGCTCTTGACTGCAACGGCGCTGGGAGTTCCATCGCCGGGGTGGGCGAAGGGAGATCGATCAGTTCAGGGGGCAAAGCAGGAATCCGGAGTAGCTCGAGGAATCGTCAAAGCGGTCTCACAGGCCGTGCTCTATGCCCAGATCCAGGGGCGTGTCAATCAAGTTCCTTACAGAGAAGGACAGCGATTCGTCAAAGGGGCAACACTGGTTCAATTGGAGTGTGACAAGTACCAAGCCGAATTGGCGGCGGCTGCCGCGGAGCACGAAGGCAAGAGTAAGACGTTTCAGAACAATGAGGAGCTCGCCAAACTGGAACACGGTGGTACGCTCGACCTGGAAGTCTCGGAAGCAGATGCCAAAAAAGCCGGTGCCACAAGGCAGGTTGGAAATCGAACGTGCGTGGGTGCCACCTGGCTCGCCGTTTGCCAGGCGCATCGTCGATGTGATGGTGCATGACCCAGAACATGTTTCCCAACGACAAATTGCTGAGCGTGTTGGACGATACGAGCCTTGAGATTAATTGGTCTTTACCATCGATGGCGTTGACCTGGCTCAAGAAACGGGCACACTTCACCTTTGTCATCGATGAGACGGGCCAGGGGTATTTAGCCAGGGTGAAGGGACATCGGTGCGGCTGTCGACGCCGCGAGTCAGACCGTCGAAGTGACCGGAGTATTGACTCACTTCCGAAAGACATGCTAAGTGGGATGAGCAGTCCGCGCAGTTTATGGGCAGCCCTGACGATGGCGACAACGGCGAAGTTGACTCCGCGACGATTCCGACGTGATCCACCTGGCGGCCCTCACGCATCTGGAGGGGCAGATGCTGCATCCGGCAAAGCCGTTCAAGAGTTGCAGTTCCTATCCGTCAATGAAACCCGGCGGTGATCCCCTGCGATAACGCCTTTCCTGGTCCCAGGTGGACAAGAGACCTGCCAACTGCTCAATGCCTCCAGCGTGGTGGTCGATCTCAGTCGCCGATGCTCGTGGCTTGAACAGGCGGTGCAGGCGCTGTCTCAGTCCGAGGGGGCCAAGCAACAGCCGGTGGTGATCACGGAAGAGCTGCTGCCGGAGGAGCTTCGGAGTGGCTGGCGGGAGTTTGTGAAGGGCCACGTGTTTTGGTGTCCGTTACAACATCCGGACGAAACGGTCCTTGGAGCCTGGTGGTTCGAGCGGGATTTTGCCTGGCAGGAAAACGATATCGCGATCGTCCATCGGCTGGCGGGGAGCTATGCCTATGCCTGGAAGGCCCTCTCGAAAAAGGAGCAGAGCTGGTCGAAGAAAATCAAGAAGCCGACCTGGTGGTTGATTCCCGCAGCGTGCATCGCGGCCTTGTGTTTCCCCATCAGGATCTCGACTGTGGCCCCGGTCAAAGTCATGGCGAAAGACCCGGTCGTCGTGAGCGCACCCATTGAGGGAGTCATCGCCGACGTGTTCATCCACCCCAATCAAATGGTGCAAGCCGGAGCGGCGCTCTTTCGGTACGAAGACACCACCCTTCGTAACCAGTTTCTCGTCGCGGAAAAGCAATTGACCGTCGCACGGGCAGAGCAGAGTCAGTCCATTCAGGCCGGGTTCGGCGATCCACAGCGGAAGGCCGAGGTGCCGTTGAAAGAGGCGGAGGTCGATCTTCGGCAAACCGAGCTGCAGTACGCGAAAGAAATGCTGGATCAGGTCGAAGTCGTTGCTCCACAAGCGGGCTTGCTGCTCTATTCAGACAAGTCTGACTGGATCGGCCGGCCGGTCACAGTCGGCGAGCGGATCATGGAGATCGCCAATCCAAAACAGATCGAACTACGAATCGATCTGCCGGTAGCCGATGCCATTGTGCTGAAAGAAGGAGCCGAGGCCCTCATCTTTCTCAATGCCCTTGCATTGGAGTCGTTTCCGGCGACTGTGGTCCATGCCAGTTACCATGCCGAGGTCTTGCCGGGTGATGTCTTGGCGTACCGAGTCACGGCCCAACTCACCGAGCCTGATCCGCGTATCAGGATCGGATGGCAAGGCACGGCCAAGGTCTACGGAGAGCAGGGGCCACTGGCCTATCTGTTGCTGCGCCGCCCGTTGACAGCCCTTCGGCAATGGGTGGGTTGGTGAACGATGGTGACTCCCGGCCCCCCAGGCGCCAAGCCGCAAGAACGAAAGTTGCCGGCACTACGACCGAACCTCCAATTCAACCGCGGGACTCCCACGCCTGACGGAGTGCCGACCTGGACCATCGTCGATCCGGTTCGCACTCGCTATTTCCAGATCGAATGGCCGGTTTACCAGATGATCCAGCGGTGGAATGCCGGAACTATCGAAAAGCTCCATGCGGTGATGACCAAGGAGACGACCTGTCAGACGTCCATGGCGGACGTGGAGGATCTCGTCAAGTTCCTCTATACAAACAACCTCACGGAGCAATCGGCCAGCGGCAAACATACGGACTATCAGAGCCAGGCCCAAGCCGGTGAACACAATTGGCTGATGTGGCTGGTCCACCACTATCTGTTCATCAAAATCCCGCTGGTCCATCCGCACAACTTTCTGAAATCCACGCTGCCGTTGGTGGAGCCGCTCTACACGAGAATCGCCGGGTGGACCGGTGGTGTCCTTGGACTGTTCGGGCTGATCCTGGTCGGACGACAATGGGACACGTTCGTCTCGACGTTCCTCTACTTTTTCAATTGGCGCGGAGCCATCCTCTACAGCCTGTCGCTCGGTGCGGTGAAGATCGTGCACGAGTTGGGTCATGCCTATACGGCGACCAGGTTCGGCTGTCGAGTGCCGACCATGGGTGTGGCGTTTATGGTGATGATGCCGGTCATGTACTCGGACGTGACCGATTCGTACCGCCTGACATCGAAACGAAAGCGACTGCTCATCGCCGCTGGCGGCGTCATCGCCGAACTTGGACTCGCGGCGGTGGCGCTCTTTCTCTGGGGGTTCCTGCCGGAAGGAACTTTGCGGAGCATTGCCTTCATCGTCGCTACGACCAGTCTTGCGATGAGTCTCGTCGTCAACCTGAATCCGCTGATGCGATTCGACGGCTACTACGTGCTGGCCGATGGATTGGGTCTGCCGAATCTTCAAGATCGGGCCTTTGCGTTTGGGCAATGGCGCTTGCGAAGCCTGTTATTTGGTCATCATGGTGCAGCTCCAGAAATTGTATCTGAGAGGGTGCAGCACACCATGGTGCTGTATGCCTGGGCGATCTGGCTCTATCGTCTGATCTTGTTCACCGGCATTGCGGTGATGGTCTACCACTACTTCTTTAAGGCCTTGGGCATTGTCCTCTTCTTGGTCGAGATCGTCTGGTTCATCGCCATGCCGATCTACCGGGAGCTGACCGTCTGGTGGAACAGCCGAACACTGTATGCCGCCTCCCCACGGGCCTGGTTCAGCACTGCCTGTCTGGTGGCCCTGTTTGCGATGACCGTGATTCCCTTAAACACGAGCATCTCTGTTCCGGCTGTCCTGCAAGCCTCCTCCTACGCAACTATCTTTGCGCCGACGCCGGGGCGTCTGCAGCAGGTGTTGGTGCGCGATGGGCAGGTGGTGAAGGCAGGGGATCCTCTGGTGATTCTTGAGAATCCATCGTTGGAAAAAGAGGTCCGGCTGGCCGAAACGAAAGTCGCGAAATGGGACTATCGGCTTGGCCGATTGGCCGGCTACGGGCAGGATCGTGAGCAGCGGCAGGTCATCGGGGAATCACTCCGGGCAGGGCTTGCCGAACTGACAGGGCTTGAGGCCAAACGAGACAATTTGACGTTGAGGGCGCCCATCGCCGGGATTGTGCGGGATCGTGCGGATTCACTCACGACGGGACGATGGATCGATCAGAAGGTGCCCATTGTCTATCTGGTGGACGAGCGACAGGCCGAGATTGAAAGCTTCGTTCCGGTCGACGAACTGGCCTATGTTGAAATCGGGCAACCGGCGCGGTTTATCCCGCTTGATCTCACCAGGCCGTCGGTCGAGGCTCATGTCACGCAGATCGCCGAGGTGGACGAGCGTGAATTCACGGTGCCCTATCTCGCCTCGGTCTATGGCGGGGATATCCCCGTGAGAAAAGATGAGAAGGGGCGGCTTAAGCCGGAAATTTCTGTCTATCGGGTACGATTGAGTTTAGATGAGGCAGTGCCGAATCCCGGCCAGATCCTGCCCGGCCATGTCCAGATCGAGGGACAACCGTCGAGTGTGGCCAAACGGGCGTGGGATCAGGTGGCGGCGACGTTGGTACGCGAGAGCGGGTTTTAACACACGCGCGTGAAGCGGCTCTCGTGAAGCGTCGTACCTGAAACGTGAAGCGCCTCG
>JAMXAU010000159.1 GCA_024281365.1 Nitrospira sp. | reverse complement strand
CTACTCCCCACCCTTCCGGCCAAAGCCTTGGAGTTTACTGCTGATCAGATCACCAAAATCGATGGAAGATCACAAAAGTCAAACGTCTATTACCGCGACAGTATGTGGCGCATTGAGCACCATACGATGGGACCGGTCAATGTCAGTATCGTGCGAAAAGATAAGCAGGTCGTCTGGCTGTTACTATCCAGGATGAAGCATTTCAAGACCATTCCCTACAGTGCTGAACAGGATCTCAGAGTGGGTGAAACCCTACCTGGTGAGGTATCTCGCGAGGAGATTGGGCAGGAAGTCCGTGAAGGACACCCGACGATACTCTACGAAGTCACAACGAAGCAGGGCGAGCAGGTTGATGTCTATTATCAATGGCTCGCGACGGATATTCACTTCCCGATGAAGCTGGCAAGAAAAGACGGGAGTTGGATCATGGAATACCAGAGACACGTCAAGTATGGGGTGTGCCGATTGGCTATTCGGTGTTCCCTCAACTTTCAACCATTGGAAATCGATAAGCCGGCAGCCTGAGCCAGTCAGCACCGGCATGTAAGGGGGGCCTGACCAGGGCTGATCGCTATGCGATCAGTTCATCCCTTCATCGGCCGCACAGCGAAAACCGGTCGACTCATTGCGCATTGTTGGATCACTATAAGGACACGGGTGAAGATCGACACGTCGGTGTTTGGTTGCCGACCACCCCGCAATCACTTTCGTAACCACCTTCCTAAGGACCTGCGGGATTTCTTGAAGGGCTCTTTGTCGTGCATACCGCATCATACCAATCGTTCACCCATTCCCACACATTGCCGACCACATCGTACACGCCATAGGGACTCTTTCCCGCTTCATAACTTCCGACCGGCATGAGCGTCTTCTCGCCGATCCACCGCTGGTTATAATTCAGATGTTTTGGAGTTGGCTCAACGTTTTTCCCCAGAAGCGTCGATCGGACGTCCCTTTTGCTGCTTTTTCCCATTCGGCTTCCGTGGGAAGTCGTTTACCAGCCCACTTGCAGTACGCGTCCGCATCAAACCAATCAACGTTGATCACAGGACGATCAGCAACTGACTCCGTGATGCTGTCACCTTGCCAAAGATTTCTCGTAGGATTTGTCGGGTTCTGGGGAACGCGATGGCCGGTGCTTTTGACGAACTCGATGTAGCGAGCATTCGTTACTTCAAATTGGTCGATCAAAAACGTATCCAAGAAGACCTCGTGACGCGGATATTCGTCTCGCCCTCCATCGCGATCCCCCTGGGGAACTCCCATGGGAAACGACCCGGATGGAATCTCAACCATCGGCGCACGATCCTTTCCCTTCGGCGGTGCAATGACGGCCTGCAATGACTGCGCATCCGCCGAGAAGGAAATTACGCTGAACAGAATCCCGAACATCGCCGTAACGATAGACAACCGAATAGCCATGGAGTATGACCCCTTCCTTAGACCCAAACAGACACGTTACTGAATCATCATCTCTCGCAATTTCCTCCAGATAAGTTTCTCATCGATCACACATTGTTGACCCCTTGTCGTCGCATGGCTTTAGAAATTGTCGTCGGCACCTACCCTCTGACTTGTGCAAGGCGCAGCAGCTCGCCTCCTGCCGTGGCGCGAACTGCATCATCTTCATCATGGAGCCCCTGTTTCAGAAACTGAAGCGCACTCATGCCATCCAGCTTTGCCATCGATTTGAGCACTGCGATCCTCACCGAGGCATCGTGTCCGAGAACAACGCCTTCAGTGCTGCGCGCGCGGCGGTTCGGTTTCCCTCAGAGGCTCGGGCGAGAGCCCGAGCCAGCGCAGTACGTACGGCCGACTCTTTTGTACCGGAAAGAGCCTCGATCGCTGGGGATAATTCATCAAACCGTTCGCCCTGCTCCAATAATCCTCCTATCACAAACGCCCTGACAGACGCATCACGGTCCTCCGTGATGGCTTTGCGTAATGGAGGACGAGCATCTAAGCCCTGGAGCTGCCCGAGACTCACCGCAGCAGCGACTCGAACAGGAGGGAGCGGATCTCTGAGAAGCCTACTCAAAACAGTAAGCGCTTCCGGTTGAGGCACATGCCCAAACCCCATGGCAGCTACGCCGCGAACCGACGGTTGTTTGTGCTGGCTGGCTTCAATCAGAATCGGCATTACCTGCGCTCCTTGCAGATCGACCAACGCGCGAATCGCCGCGCCTCGTTCATCCGGGTTCGGCGCTCTCCCTGACTGTTCCAACAGCGCACAGCCTTGTGTGCGCTGTTGGCGGCAAAGGGCCTCTGCCGCCGCTACACGTACCCGTACTTCAGGGTCCTGCAGCAACGGTTCGATCAGGCCAACATTCGACGCATCCTCGGACTTGCCTAGTCCTTTGAGGACCGCCTCCTTGACGAGAGCAGCTTGATCATCCAAGGCGTCGCGGAAACGAGTCGATCGGCGCCCCTGTTCCAATTTCGCTAACCCTTCAGCAGCCAGTGCCCGAACCAATCCTGACCCGTCCTTGAGCCCGTCTTCCAAAAATGGAACCGCATCCGAGCTCTGCCAATCTTTGAGTGCGGTATACGCGACACCGCGCATCTGTTCCCGCATATCTTTCGTAAGGACAACGACGAAGGCGAGGGCAACCTCTTGAAGAAGCGAGTGATCCTCTTGTTTCACCACTTGAATCAGGCGGTCATAGTCTGCCAATGCCTCCTTCGGCTTCCCCAGTCTCAACAAGGTACTGATCTTGAGCCGGCGAACTGCTAGCGCGCCTGCCACATCCGCATCAAGCTTTCCCAGCTCCTCAAGCGCCCGCTGGTACTCATGCTGATCGTAAAGCCTTTGAATCTTCTGAACGTCGGACGCTGCACCTGAACTTGCAGCGGAGGCAAAGTCAACCCCGATAAGGATGACCAGAACGATTGCACACCGTCGAATACTTGAGCACTTCATGTCTTAGTCTTCGTATCGTTGACGGGTGGAACTCACACGTTGCTTGTACTGCGGGCAGCTATTCAAAATCATCGCGGGTTGAGATGACTTCCGGATTCGTTCGTAATGAAACGACCAATCTCGGTCTTGACTGACCAACTTAAGAACGACACCCATCTCCTCATCAACCCACTCATAGTATCGTTCTCTTCGTCCATTGCGCTCCGTCTGAACGTCAAACAGCCAGATCAGACGGTCGCTATCACCGCGGGACCGATCAGTGTTCTGGTCGTTTCTCCGATCAATGTGGGGTCTGTAGGAATGATGTCGTCCGTCAACGGCATCACCAACAATTTCGCTGCTGAGGAAGGACGTACCACGCCTCTGCACGGTCAGGCCGTATGATTTCGATTGCCACAAATCCAGCCGTTCCGTTGAACCGCATCTTGTACTCCAACCTCAGGCGATCCCCCTTCCCATACACTTGCGCCTGACGTTGCTTCCCATTCATCCCTCAAGACAGACGGCCAGAAAATTCGGCTCCGTGTGAAGCATGTCACCACCCTTGCCAACAGAGGGGAAAACGAAACGACGCCACAACGATGAGGACAAAGAACACCGGGTAGTTGATTCTCTGTCTTGTCCCTCTTTGCATCAGTCGCTACTGCTGCGTTTCAACCACGGGTTGAATATCAACAAAATACCCAACAATTCAAGGCCGAGTCAAGTCAATTATGCCATGACCTTATAGGCGGTCCGGTTCCCTTTTTCGGGCTGGTAATGACAGCCGCTCAATCAGCTTACCATCGGGTTGCACCGTGATGAACTTCGTCGTTCCCGGCCCTGTCTGTGGATGCCAAACAACTAACTGGTACGTACCGGGTGGAATACTATCGATCACGAACTTGCCTTCTCGATCGGTCAGAGCATAGTAGGGATTATTCACGGCCATGGCCCAACTTTCCATATAGGCATGAAAGCCGCACTGCATATAGAACGTCCGCCGACCTTTATTGAGATACACTGGCCCGACCAGCGACTTTCCCGGCGCATGATTATGCATGGCATAGAGATCACCCCGCCGATGCTGGTGGTTCATAATCAGCGGGGTATTGAATAACACCCGGTTGCCTGCCTCAGGCGAGGTCTCATATCCCTGAATATCATGCATGACCGGGTCCATATTGATCACTTCCACCGCATGCCCATTTCGAACAATCGTCATAAATGGTTGAAACATGCAATCCCGGGCTTCAATTAACGGAACAGATAGGTCAAAGGCCTTGCCGGACTCGACACCCTCCAGCAAGACAATTGCGTCCTTCAGGCCTCGATGGGAGTCGACGACAAAATCGTACAATAATCGCCATCCGCGCCCGTTTGAAATCCTTCCGCAATAGACAGGATCAGGAAATGTGATGAGGTTGAAGCCTTTTGGCTCAGGAAGATCGCCACTCAATGTTACGACACCTTCAATCGCCCCACCGTGCTGTACATCAATAACCTCATAGGCCTCCGCACCGATCGGCAGCAGCGACGAAGCGATAAAAAGTCCAATCCCGACGCAGCCCTTGTACAACAATCCGTTCACGGGTGAACTCCCTTTTCAGCACTCACGATTGCATCGTGTACAGTACCTTTGATCGAACAGAAAGAACCGAAAGAAAGAAAAGAACGAAAAACCAAGGCCCTGGTCCTGATAGACGCTCACAACACGTGGATATTCACACAAGATAATCTCGATAGCCCAACCAATCCTTATTGACTCGGGGCTTTCCGATTAGCCGTACTCTGCAAATCCATTTCCAGCAAGACAGGGCCATCTGCTTGCCTGGAATCAATCCGACGAGGCATCTGGTCGACCATGAGTTTTATCAACGGAACTGCCGTAATCGTCGTCGCTTTGCCAAAGGGATTTGAATACAGGAAAAGTCGTACACTTTTCGGCCGCTCACTTGCCCTGATCTGGGGAACAACCTCATTCCCCACAAAACCAACTAGGAGCCCGCTCCCATCGGCAAGCTTATGAATTTCATAGGACCCAGGCGAGGAGGACATCCGCTCCAACATTAAATCCGGACTCTGTGTCACCAATGCCATCCCAAGCTGCTTGGGAGCAATGAACCCATAACTCCCCGTTGGTGCCAGCGAGAACCGGATTGCACCACTTTCCAGTTCCGTCACACCGGTCTTTGTTCTCATCTGGCGCCTCAATTCCGGTTCGGTCCCGGCAGCCTCGATGACCACTGCAGCAGGCGCCGCTTTTTCCATGGGCAAGATCTCTGTCTTGCCTCCCGGCGCTCCATTGCTCAGATGCGGTACGCCGGCCTGGAGCAAGACCGCAAACACGATGGCGGCATTCCACGGACTTCTTGCTACAAAGCACATGATGTACGAATCAAACCTCGTGCGTAACATGAGACGCTCCTCACCCTACTCGCTCAATGAACCCTATTCGATGGCGTTGTTCGACACACAGAAGCGAACCCGATCGGGCACCGTAGGGTGTGATCGTTCAGTGCTTCGCCTCGAAGGTCGACGGCTCATCTGGCATGCGGGAGATCGTACTCGATGGTTGATCACCAGATACCGACTTCGCGCAACGAAATCCCAACCAATTGATCTTCGTGTTCGGATCAGTCCCATTCCTCATCGCAACCCTCATCGTTGTGGTGCTATCCATCCAGCCGCCGCCGCGAAACGCTTTTTGTGTTCCGGTTCCTGGTCCCTGAGGATTTCGATCCGGTGCCGTCTTGTAGTAATCCTGGTCATACCAGTCGGATACCCATTCGGCCACATTCCCCATCGTTTGATGGAGGCCGTAGGGGCTTACGGAGTTTTCATACTTGTCCACTGCAATGATTGGTGGGTACATCAGTGACCGTTCAGGCCGATCACGTACGGGTCCAGAAAGCCCCGTCCTTCCAAAGTTGGCTCTGCTCAATCCTGCAGATTGACTCCCCCAGGGATTCATTCGCCCGTCGTCGCCCCGGGCCGCCTTCTCCCATTCCGCTTCAGTCGGCAGCCGCTGACCCGCCCACTTGCAATACGCGTCGGCGTCGTGCCACGTCACATGCATGATCGGATGGTGCGCCATCGCTTCCTGAAAGTTTCCACCGTCGTAGCGCCAATCCAACTGGGGGTTGCGTCCTGTCGCGAGAATGAATTTCAGATACTGAAGATTTGTGATTTCGTATTTATCGATTTCAAAGGCATCGAGATACACGCGTCGTTGCGGAATCTCACCTCGATAGGCCAGTCGATCCGTCTTCTTATCGCTGCCCATCAGAAACTCTCCCGCGGGCACCAAGATCATTTCCCCTTTCGTCTTCCAGTTGGCCACGCGTTCCACGGCTAGCTTCTTTCCGGCTTCTGTCCACTCCACCGTGATATCCTGCGTATCCAAGCCCCATGCGACGGGAGCCATAGCTATTATGGCTCCGAACATCAGGACAGTCCAACCAGCCCTACGCCATGTTCTTCCTCTCATTTCTGTCATGATTCGGCCTCCTCCTTGAAGAATCAAAGTTTCTTACGTATCGTCCGTCACTCTGAGAGCCGCATCACTTTTTGCAGCTCTCTGAGGTCGTCCTTCGATACTATAGCTGTGGCGCATCGTATTCCCAGATTCACGCAGCCAAATCCCCTGCTGAGTGACTCTACTGGTATCATTGGACCGCCGTTCGGCGGCGGAACGGGCAACCTCCGGATCTTCATTCCAAGACCCTCCACGAAACACCTCCAAGCTCTGCCGCTACTTGACCCGAGGCCAAATTTATGTCCTGACCCCTCTCGATAATTCTCAGGATCGAACCGGTGACACCCATTCACTGACATTCCCCGCCATTTGATAGACGCGGTATGGGCTCGCACCTTTGTCCATAGCAACGTTGGTGTTGGCAAGCGGAGGGTACTTGAATCCGCGCTTCGACCCGGGATGGGCGATATTGCTCTTGATCCAACCGGCCGGCTCGTTGCCGCACGGGAAAATCCGACCGTC
>JAMXAU010000002.1 GCA_024281365.1 Nitrospira sp. | reverse complement strand
GCTGGCGAGAGGAATCGAACCTCCAACCTGCGGTTTACAAAACCGCTGCTCTGCCGATTGAGCTACGCCAGCCTGTGAATGTCTGTATCACGATGCAATGTTGCGAACAGTACCAATAGGCTGACAAGCCTGTCAAGAAACCTTCCGCTCTTCCAGGTGTTGTCATACTAATTGATATCGCTTGCAATGAGTGCCGTGGGCCATTATTCTAAGCCCGCCATGCATTTCGTATTCCACATTTTATGAGTATGAACCAAGTCAACGTATTAATCGTGGATGATGATGCGGCCGTCCGGGCGATTCTGCAGGAGGTGCTTCTGCACGAAGGCTATGGTGTGTCCATGGCCGAGGACGGCAACGCGGCGATTCACATTGCCAAGGAGTCGGTCGTTCATATCGTGATCACGGACTTGCAGTTGCCCGATATCGACGGGCTGGAGATTATCGATCGTCTGGCCAAGCAGGATGCCAAAATCATTCCCATCATGATGACCGGGTTCGGGACGATTGAAACCGCGGTGCGGGCCATGAAGTCCGGGGCCTTTGAATTCATTACCAAACCCTTTGATCTTGAGACGGTTGCGGTCGTGGTGCGAAAGGCGGCGGAGTTTTATCGGCTGCGACAGGAAAACCACCTGCTGCGGAAAGCCGTCCGTGATCAGTATCGATTGGAACAGTTGGTCGGAGTCAGTGAGCCGATGCAACAGGTGTTGGAGTTCGTGCAAAAGGTCGCCGACAGCGACAGCACGGTCATGATCCAAGGGGAAAGCGGGACCGGCAAAGAGTTGGTCGCCCGGATGCTTCACTTCAACAGTTTGCGAAGGGACCGCCCGCTGGTTCCGGTCAACTGCGGGGCCATTCCTGAAAACCTGCTGGAATCGGAACTCTTCGGACACGAAAAAGGTGCGTTCACCGGTGCCACTCATTCGCGGATGGGTCGGTTTGAATTGGCGAACGGTGGGACGATTTTCCTCGATGAAATCGGCGAGATGAGCCTCCCCTTGCAGGTCAAGCTCCTGCGGGTGTTGCAGGAACGGGAGTTTGAACGAGTCGGAGGCAATCGCACGATTCATGTGGATGTGCGCATTATCGCGGCGACGAATCAGGATCTCGAGTTGCAGGTGGAGGAACGGCGATTTCGGAAGGATCTCTTCTATCGGCTCAACGTCATTCCCATCCTGATTCCTCCTCTTCGAGAACGCCGAAGCGATATCCCGCTGCTCATTGAACATTTCCTGGCCCGGTTCAATCAGAGCAAGCATACGGATGTGTCGGGTTTTTCGACTGAGGCGCTGCAGTTCTTGATTGAGTACGATTGGCCCGGTAACATTCGTGAGCTGGAGAACATGATCGAGCGATTGGTTGTCCTGAAAAAACAGGGGACGCTGGGTGTCGAGGACTTGCCTCAAAAATTCGGTCGCCGGTCGATGACGCCTGAAATCAAGGAACAGTTCATCCGGTTCAACGACGATGGGATCAATCTCTCGAGAGAGGTGGAACAGTACGAAAAGCATCTCATCATGGAAGCGTTGCGCAAGGCGAATGGGGTTACGTCCAGAGCCGCGCAGTTGCTCCACTTGAATCGAACCACGTTGGTTGAAAAGCTGAAACGCAAGGGAGTTGATCCACGCTCCCATGTGGAAACTCTTCCGCTCTGGCCCCGCGTATCCAGTCAAAAGATTGACGACCTTCCGACCTAGTCGAGGCCGGTCCTGACGCGATTCCGGCTGATTCTCAATTCCTCTCGATAATTCTCCTGATTTTCCTCAAGTTTTTGAGTGAGGCGAAAGGCATGAGCCTTGCTGGTGTCTTCCCGCTGTGAATCTATGCCGTCTTCCATATGTCGGAATGATGCTCCTGAGTGTCGTCTGGGCGGCCGGGCCTCCGGTGGTCATCGGACAGGCGCTTTCCTCGGGGAAGAGTTCCGGTATGCCCGCCGGTGGACGGCCGGCCGCGGTGAAAAGCCAGGCGCCGGTTGAACGGCTTGCCCTGCTCTTGCCGGACGATGGCCCACGTCTGGAAGGTCAGTCGACCGGGATCGATGGGTTGGCTTGGCAGGAGGGGCAGTCTGCGTACAGGAAGCAAGCGTGGGCGGAGGCTCAACGATTCTTCGCCAAGATTGTCACGGACCACCCTGAAAGCCCGCTTGTGCCGTCGGCCAAGGCGTTTCTCATTGAGTTGGCCCTTCGTGGGGACTCCTCCGGCCACGGTCGCGCGTTGGGAATCCAGGAGTACAAGAAACTCGTGCGAGACCATCCGCAGTCGATCAATGCCCGGAGAGCAGAGTGGCGGATGGGTGATCTCTACTTTGAACAAGGATGGTATCAAGAAGCCCAGGTGTTCTATGAGCAAGCGATGGCTCATGCCGAGAGCCGTCACTTCGATGGTCCGCGATCGTTGCTCGGTCTGGGTTATGCGTTTATGGCGATGGGCAAGTGGAGCGAGGCGGAGCATGCATTTTCAAACGTGCGCACACGGACGGAGCACGAGCCGCTGTTGCAAGGTGCCACGCTGGGGTTAGCCCATGCCTTGTATCGGCAACAGCGATATTCCGACGCCCAACCGCTCTTCGACCTCGCCTATCGACGGTGGCCGCGCTTGGTCAAGGCAGATCCGCTTGCGATTCACCGATTTGCCGTGACGGAAATCAGGCTCCAGCATGAAGCCTCCGCAAGGGAGTTACTGCTGTTGTTGTATAACCTCTATCCCCGCTATGAGCATACGCCCGCGGCGCTGTTACAGCTCGCCGAGAGCCTGAGGGCCGGCGCGAACCAGCGACTCGCAGAGTTTGTCTACGCCCTTCTTCCGGCGCTCTACCCCTATAGCCTGCCGGCCACGACGGCCAAGCTCCGCTTGGCGGCTCAGCAGACGGAGACGATGCAGACCAACGACATCGCGTCACTGGGGCGGACCGTCAGTGCCATGATGCACGATGTCCCAGTTCCGTTTCAGAACGCCGCATCGTACCGAGCACTGTTGGAAGACATTGCCGCGCGAGAAGCGGCAAACCCAGCCGGGAGCGAGGCCCTCTTTTATCTGGCGAGAGCGGCAGAGCAACGTCATGACATGAACCAGGCGATTGGCCGCTACCGGGAGATCACGCTGAAGACGGCCCAGGTGACCGATCCCTGGGCGGCGAAGGCGGCAGACCGCCTGATCGCGCTGCTGACTCCATGGATGGAAGCCGCCATCGCCTCGCAGGATGATCTGACGGTGGTCAGTTTGTTCCATCGGCATGGAACTGTGGCCAGACAACGGTATGCGCGATCGCCCCTCTTGCTGCAGATTGCTGACGCGCATCGTCGGCTGGGATTCTCGACAGAAGGGAGCAGCCTTTACCAGCAGGTGATCAAGGCGCACAACGATCCGGCGTTGATCGAGCCGGCCTTGATCGGGCTTGGCAAAATCTATCTGGATCAGCGCGACCCCGATGCGGCGCGGAAGGTGTTCGAGAGATACCGCTTTCAGTTCCCGCTTGGAGTCTACGAAGGGGAAGTCGTGCTGTTGCTGGTGAAGACCATGCGGCAGCAGCGAGACATGCAGGGCCTCCTCCAGTTGTGCCGCACGTGGCTGCTGCGCCATCCCGGTCATCGGGAGCGCCCCGCGATGTACCTTCAGCTGGCCAAGACGTTGGGAGAGCTGGAGAAGCTCGAAGAGTCGGCTCTCGCTTATGAAGAAGGTCTCAAAGCCGGGGCGGTCGCGTCTTCCGATACGCTGTTGGCCTATGCCGACACATTGTCGCGGCTGAATCGGCACGAACGAGCGATCGCCGTGTATCAGTCGGTGCTGGAGAAGAACCCCAACGTGCGCCAAGCTGAATGGGCTCGCCTGCAAACGGCACAGCATTGGACCGCACTGAAACAATACGATCGCGCCACGGTGGCGTTGGCGGAACTCGGCCGCGCGGATGACGAGATGGTCAACCGGCTTTCGGCATCGCTCAAGGGGGCTGCGCAGACGGTCCGGCATTCAGGAAAAGCGGAGGGGCTATGACCAGCCTGACGACGAATCCGGACGAACGGGCCCTCTTGCAGGCAGCGTTTCAGAGTTTCGCCGAGGCCGCGCACACGTTACAGCAATCCTACAGCGCGCTCACGGCACGGGTGGAGGAGATGGATGCCGAACTCGCGCAGAGCAACGATGCGCTTCGGCGACAGCTTGTCGACAACGAAGCCATGCGCGTGCGCTTAGATGGCATTCTTGAGTCGCTGTCGACGGGAGTGGTGGTGGTGGACGAATGCGGGGTCATCACTCGCAGCAATCGCGCCGCGGAGCAGCTCCTTGGGGCGAGCGATGTGGAACTGCGAAGTCATTGCATCCCGGAGGTCTTAGCGAGTCGAGGTCTCACCGTCTCTGATCGCCCGCAACGCATCGGACAGAGCGTGGTGTCCATTAGTCAGGTCCCGCTTCGAAATGAGTCCGGTGATGATTCCGGGCAGCTTGTTCTGCTTCAGGACATCACCCGGGTCTATCAACTCGAAGAGCAATTGCAACGAAAGGATCGGCTGGCCGCGATGGGTGAGTTGATCGGTCGGATCGCGCATGAGATCCGCAATCCATTGGGCAGCGTGGAGCTCTTTGCGTCTCTGCTGCAACGAGACCTCGACGCGCATGAACCTACGCAACGGTACGCGCAGCAGATTTCGCAGGCTGTTCGGTTGATGGATGGTCTGTTGGCGAATCTGCTGCTGTATATGCGCCCGGTGCGTTTGACCCGCGCGTGGCATGACAGCCAATCGTTACTCAACGACTCGATCGAGTTGGCCGCGCATGTGATTGCCAAAGTACCCGTGAACATCCGCATGGACATCAGCCGGGAGGTGCCATTGCTGTGGTGTCACGATGGACAGTTGAAACAGGTCGTTGTGAACTTGATCGTCAATGCCGTACAGGCGATGCCGAACGGGGGCGAGTTAGGAATCAGTCTCTCCCGGGAGCCGCTTCAGACGCTGGGCTCATCCGCGGTACGACTGACCGTCCGTGATTCCGGTATGGGGATCGATCCGGCGCATCGGTCGCGCCTGTTCGACCCATTTTTTACGACGAAAGACGAGGGCACCGGTCTGGGGCTCGCCATCGTGCATTCCATTGTGGACGCCCACCATGGACGGATCGATGTCGAGAGCACGGTGGGGCAGGGCACGGCCTGTTCAATCATACTCCCTCATCCTTTGGTAGCCGGAGACGGGAGTGCCAAGACCAGCTCTGGCTGCGAAGAGCGTGATGTCACTGACGCCGAGCGATCGGCGGGAGAGGTCGTCCTCATGGAGGATTCGTCTTATGACTGACCGTGAGAAGCAAGTCCCGACGGCAGAAACCGGTGAGGAGCAGGAACGGATTCTGGTCGTTGACGACGATCCGTCGATGCGTATCGCCTTGATGGAAACCATCAGGCGACTCGGCTATGCCGTGCAGGGAGCGGTTGATGGGACGGAGGCATTGGAGCGGATCACAAAGTTTCGTCCTTGGTTGGTCTTGACCGATTTGCGCATGCCGCGCCTCACTGGTCTCGAGCTGATCAAGGAGATGAAGGCCCGAGCCCCTCAGACGGCGATTGTCCTCATGACGGCCTATGGGACGGTTGAAACCGCCGTTGAGGCCATGAAGCTGGGAGCCAGCGAGTATCTGCTGAAGCCATTTTCCATGGATGTGCTGGAACGGGCGATTGCCAATCTCAAAGCAGGCCGTGAGGAAGGGGGCGGACTCGGTCGGCCGGTTCATCAGGTGGAACACCGAGCGCTGCTCAGCCAAGATCCTGGAATGGTGAGACTCCTGAGCACGATAGAGGGAGTGGCCTCCAGTCAAGCCACCGTCCTGATTCATGGCGAAAGCGGAACAGGCAAAGAGTTGCTGGCACGGTTTATCCACTTGCGAAGTCCACGGGCCCATCGACCGTTTATTGCAGTGAACTGTGCCGCGCTTCCCGATGGATTATTGGAAAGTGAACTCTTCGGTCATGAGCGAGGTGCCTTTACCGGTGCCGTCATCCGGAAAGTCGGGAAGTTCGAGCTGGCTCACACCGGCACCCTCCTGTTGGACGAAATCAGCGAAATGAATCTGGCCCTCCAGGCGAAACTGTTGCGCGTCCTGCAGGAGCGTGAGGTGGATCGGATCGGCGGGCGTGACCCGGTTCCCGTCAACATTCGTGTCATCGCCACGACGAATCGTGTGCTCTATCGGGAGGTTGAGCAAGGCCGCTTTCGCGAAGATCTCTATTATCGATTGAACGTCTTTCCCGTAACGGTGCCACCGTTACGCGAGCGGGTCGTCGATATTCCCATCCTCGCGCGCCACTTTGTGAACCAATCGGCCATGAGAAACGGCCTGACTCCTCCGGTCGTGTCGGACGGTGCTCTGGCGCATTTGCAACGGCTGCCCTGGAAAGGAAATGTGCGCGAGTTGGAGAACGTGATGGAACGAGCGCTGTTGTTGGCCGGCCAGGGCGCGATCTTGCCGGAACACTGTCCTCCTGAACGGAGCGAGGAGGCCGCCATCCCGTTTGTGCGTGCAGCGCAACCGGCCAATGGATCGCTGTGGGAGATGGAGCGAGAGCTGATTTTCAAAACCTTGGCCCGTGTGAAAGACAATCGGACGCATGCGGCGAAAGAGTTGGGCATCAGCATTCGCACGCTCCGCAATAAACTCCGGGAGTATCGGGAGGGAGAACACTCGGCGTCCAGCTTGCCGGGAGGGTAACCAGAATTGCCGATGGGCAAATTTGTCCCAGGCAATCCATGTGCGTGACCGAGTGCTGAAGAGGCGGGAGGGCTGGACCCAGGACGTGCGGCCTGGAGCTGCGCCGCCGGGTGACGTTTGCACGGGAAGACCGGCACCCAGGTTGCAAGGACGAGGGTATGTCACGCGGAAAGGAGTCAGGACTATGACGATCTTCGATCGAACAATGCGGTTGTTGGAGCGCACGCTTGACCTTCGCAGTGGTCGGCAACGGGTCATCGCCTCCAATCTCGCCAACGAAGAAACGCCGGGCTATCGTGCATCGGAGCTGACGTTCATGGATCAATTGCAGTCGGCACACAAGGGGCGTCTCCCCATTGTCCTGGCGGCGACCCAGCCTCGGCATTTTGGTCTCAAGGGGGCGGAGGGAGTGCAGGCCGTGACCGGAAAGCTCAATGAAGTGCCGGCCGGAGACATTCCGCTCGATGCCAACTCGGTCAATCTCGAATTGGAGATGGCGAAGTTGTCTGAGAACGTCATGCAGTATAACGCTGCCGCCACCATCCTTGCGAAGAAGTTTAGTGGGCTCTTGAGCGCAATCCGAGAGGGGAGATAGTCGATTCCTAAGCCTTCCATGGTCGGGAGGCAATTGACGAGTCATGCTTGATACCTAGGAGGTTTACTATGGAGATGTCCGACAGTCTGGCTGTTTCGGTGTCCGGGTTAGATGCCCAACGGCGACGACTCAACGTCATTGCCAGCAATCTCGCCAACGCGCAGTCGACGAAAACGCCGTCAGGCGGTCCGTATAAGCGGCGGGACGTGGTCTTTCGATCGACGGCAGTTCCCAGTGCATTTCAGCGATCGTTTCGGCAGGTGGCCGTGGGTCCATCGGCCCACGCCCTTGAAGGGGTTTCTGTCTCACGGGTGCAAGAAGATCCCAAGCCCGGGCAACTGATCTATGATCCACACCATCCGGATGCCGATCCAAAAGGATTCGTCCGGCTTCCCAACGTCAATGTGATGGAGGAAATGGTGAATATGATCGGGGCGTCGCGCGCGTATGAAGCGAATGTGCAGGCGATCAATGCGACACGCACGATGTGGAACAAGGCGCTGGAAATCGGGAGGTAATCATGGGGCCAATCACTGGTGCGGCATCCGGCATCGCTCCTATTGTCGATGTGGCATCGACTGGATCCACGGGTACGACTGGAACAACAAGCGGCCCAGGATTCCTCGATTCGCTCAAGTCGGCGATCGGCAATGTCAACGATGCGCAAAAGGAAGCGGGTCGAGCGGTCGATGCGCTCATGACCGGCGATACGCAAGACATTCATCGGACCATGGTTGCGCTGCAGCAAGCCGATGTGTCGTTCCAACTGATGATGCAGGTCAGGAACAAGCTTGTGACCGCCTACGAGGAAATTCAACGGATGCAAATCTGATCGGTCGTCTCGGTTGACGAGTAAGGGGTGGGCATGTTCTCCAAGTTCTCCATCAATCAACGGATGATCATCCTCGTCGCCTTGGCGGGATCCATTGCCGGTCTGATCGCCATCGCCTTGTGGACGCAACAGCCTGATATGCAAGTGCTGTTCACCCACCTTGGCAGCGAAGACGCCGCCGCCATTATCGACAAGCTCAAGGAGACCAAGGTGCCGTACGAGACGACCGGCGGCGGTTCAACCGTACTGGTGCCCAGCGACCAGGTTCACGACCTGCGATTGCAACTTGCGACCCAAGGGCTTCCCCACGGCGGTGGAGTCGGATTCGAGATTTTCGACAAGACCTCAATCGGGATGTCCGAATTTGTTCAGAAGTTGAATTACCGTCGGGCGTTGCAGGGGGAATTGGCGCGAACCATCGCTCAGATGCCGGAAGTGGAACGGGCCCGCGTTCATCTGGCCATGCCGGAGCGACGACTGTTCGCGAGTGAGCAGGAGAAAGCAAGAGCCTCCGTGATCGTCACGCTTCGTGGCGGGCAGCAACTCTCGCCGGCACAGGTGCAGGGGGTCATCCATTTGGTATCGAGCAGTGTGGAGGGGCTTCAATCCCGCGATGTGACCGTGGTGGACGGACACGGGCGTCTCCTGTCGGCGACGGTGACGGATGAGACGGCCGGGCTGACCAATACGCAACTCGATTATCAGCGCAGCATTGAAAAGGACATCGAGACGCGCATCCAAACGATGTTGGAGCGGATCGTCGGACCCAATAAGGCCGTTGTGCGTGTGTCGAGTGTCGTGGACTTCAGGAAAGTCGAAACGACGGAAGAACGATATGATCCGAATAGCCAGGTGGTGAGAAGTGAACAGCGGGGCCAAGAAAAGTCCAATGGGAGCAACGGGGTCGGAGGCGGCGTGCCCGGCGTTCAGTCGAACGTGCCGCCCGGGACGGATGTTGAGCCGGCACAAAGCAGTTCGAACAGCAGTCAAACGAAAAACGAAACGGTCAACTATGAGATCAGCCGCACCGTGTCAAAAATTGTGGAACCTGTCGGTGCCATCAAGCAGCTGTCAGTCGCGGTGTTGGTCGATGGGCTGTATGAAGCCGCAAAAGCCGGCGAAGGCCAGACGGGGGAGGCCCCCGCTGCGGCGCGAAAGTATACGCCACGATCAGAAGAGGATCTCAAGCGGATCGAAGACATCGTGAAAAAGGCGATGGGGTTTTCGGCCGAACGACAAGATCAGGTGCAAGTTGTGAACGTGCAGTTCGGGACCGAGGCCGAGGAGCCGCAGGCGGGGACGGCGGAAGTTGCATCGGAAGGGTTGAAACCGTGGATGCCCTATCTTCGATACGGAGTGGGGATGCTTCTCTTTGCCGTTATTCTCATGTTTGTCGTGCGGCCCTTGCTCGCCATGTTGGGAACCAACATGGAACAGGCACAGGCCGAGGCGTCCGTGGCGGAGCTTCCTGGTAGGACCGCAGCGGGTGCAGCGACCTTGGCAAGTGCTCCGGATCGAGCGCAGATCATTGATATGGCCAAAAAAAACCCTGATGCGACGGCCGTGGTCGTCAAAGAGTGGTTGAAAAGTCCAACGTAGAGTCTGGCGATGGCAAAAACTCTGACCGGTGAACAAAAAGCGGGGATTCTGCTTCGTGCGATCGGCGAAGAAGCGGCTGCCCAAGTTATGAAGCAGCTCGATCCGAAGGAGATCAAGAAGCTGGGAAGCTTTATGAGCGGGACCGCCCAGATTTCCCGTGAGGACGAAGAAGCGGTGATTTCAGATTTTCTGGCGGCGAGCGCAACCGGAGACGTCCAATTCCATGGACGAGAGTTCATCAAAACCGTGCTGACCAAAGCACTGGGACCAGACAAAGCATCGCGGATCATTGAGTCGATGACGCAGAAAAACTATCCGGGGATCGAGGCGTTGAAGTGGGTCGACGTGAAAACCCTCACTCAAATGTTGAAGGTAGAACATGCCCAAACAGTCGCCGTCATTCTTGCACAGCTGGAAAGCGATCAGGCAGGTCAAGTCCTGGCTTCGCTCCCGGAGGATATGCGAGGGGACATAGCGCTTCGGCTTGCCACGATGAAAGAGGTGCAGCCGGAGGTGTTGGAGGAACTGAGCGACACGTTACAAGAGACATTGTTGGCAGGCACAGGGATGAACGCACATAGCGTTGGAGGCGCCGAAGTTATTGCCAATATTCTGATGCGAATGGACAAAGCGAATGAAGGCGGGATCATGGCTCGCATCACGGAGAATAGTCAGACACTCGCCGATAATATCAGGGCACTGATGTTTGTTTTCGACGACATAGTGAAAGTGGATGATCGTGGAATCCAGGAGCTCATGAAGGAAATCAGCAAAGAAGACTTGCCTGTGGCTTTGCGCGGAGCGAGTCCGGACGTGAAGGAAAAGTTCTTTAAGAATATGTCGAGTCGTGCCGCAGAAATGCTCAAGGATGATATGGAAGCCAGGGGACCGGTGAAAGTATCAGATGTCGAAAAAGCCCAACAGAATATCCTTAAAGTCTGTCGAAAGTTGGAGGACGAAGGCCGTATCGTCATCGCCGGTGTCGGAGAGGAGATGCTCTAGTGGCAGGTGCGGCTATGCCGGCGGTGACCACTCAGGGGCGAGGACTCTCCGGAGGCCAGGGTACTGTCCTTGTCGTCGATGACGAGGAAAGCATTCGCAATCTCTTCCTGGAGCTCTTCAGGTCCGAGCGCATCGCTGTGCGTGTTGCCAGTTCAAGACAAGAAGCCCTGACGATGGTCAGGCAGATTGCCCCAACGCTGTTGATTGTCGATGTGTTGCTGCCGGATGGAGAAGGCGTTGCCGTCCTGGAAGAAGTGCAGAAAATCGACAATCGGATCATCGGAGCGGTGATGACGGGTGCAGCGACCATCGAGCTTGCTGTGCGGGCGATGAAAGCCGGTGCGGTCGAGTTTTTCATGAAGCCGTTTCGGACTGAGGTAGTTATGGCCACGGTTCGTCGCTTATTGGCGATTCATCGTACGCGGGCGGAGAATTCGGTGTTGAAATACGCGACCGTGCGGTCTGGGGCGGTCCGACTACAGAATTTGCCCTTTCACACCTTTGAAGAGGGTGAGATGTCGCGAGGAGATGATGGGGAGAGGCAATACGAACGCGGGCTGGCGGAAGGACGACGGCTTGTGGAGGATGAACGTCGACAAGATCTGGCCGTGCTGACCAATGCCGCGAGGCAGTTTGACATAGCGCGAGGGACGGTGCGGCAGACGATGGAGGCGGACGTGATCGAATTGGCGTTTCAAGTGGCCTCCAAGATCCTTCACGAGTCGGCCGAGTCGTTCCGCGAGCAGATCATCATTCAGGCCAAGGCTGGGATCAATGCGCTTCGAGACGCCGAGAGCGTGCTGATACAGGCACATCCATTGGATGCCGGCGTCTTGGAGGCAGCCAAGGTCGAGCTGTTAGGACAACGGGACACCTCCTTCGTCATCAACGTGGAAGCGGTACCGTCACTCCCACGGGGAAGTTGCCTCCTACATACCAGCACGCGATTAGTCGATGCCTCCCTTGAGACGCAGTTGGCTCGTTTGAGGCAGGCTGTGAAAAATGGGGCACCTCATGAGGCTTAGTCATCTCCTTGAGCACATCGAACCCATTGAGATCTCCGGACGGGTGGCCCAGGCCGTGGGGGTGGTAGTAAAAGCCTATGACCCGATGGCGACCGGTACATGGATGGTGGATTCGACTCTTGAGATGCAGTCAGTTCGTTTGGGACGGGCAGTGCAGCATGGGGTGGCTCATGAGGCTTAGTCATCTCCTTGAGCACATCGAACCTATCGAGATCTCCGGACGGGTGGCCCAGGCCGTGGGGATGGTGGTGGAAGGCTATGGCCCGATGACGACCGTCGGCGAACTCTGCCGTATCACGAGGGGGGAGGGTGAAGCCCCGATCATGGCGGAGGTGGTCGGATTTCGTGGAGATCGTGTGTTGTTGATGCCGCTTGGAGACATGCGCGGAATCGGGCCGGCCAGCCGCATCACCATGACAGGGCAGGTGGCGAGTCTAGCGGTTGGGCCTGGCTTGTTGGGCCGGATTCTGGATGGATGCGGGGATCCCATCGACGGGAAGGGAATGCCGAAGACGAGTCATTGCTATCCTCTGCACGCTGCCGCACCGAACCCGCTCCAACGGGCTCGTATTCGGGATCCCCTTGATCTCGGTATTCGAGCGATCAATGGATTCTTAACTTGCGGGCGCGGACAAAAGATGGGGATCTTTTCCGGTTCAGGGGTCGGAAAGAGTGTGCTGTTAGGGATGATTAGCCGTTACACAAAGGCGGATGTCAACGTCATCGCTCTCCTCGGAGAACGAGGGCGAGAAGTCAACGAGTTTCTTGAGCGTGACCTGGGGGCCGATGCACTTGCGCGAACCGTCGTTGTGGTCGCAACGTCTGACCAAGCCCCCTTGATACGTCTACGGGCCGCGTTGGTGGCCACGACGATTGCCGAATACTTCCGTGATGCAGGACAACAGGTACTCTTGTTAATGGATTCACTCACGCGATTAGCCTATAGCCAGAGAGAGGTCGGATTGGCCATCGGAGAGCCACCCACGACAAAAGGCTATACGCCATCTGTGTTTGCTCTTTTGCCGAAGATCCTAGAGCGTGTGGGAACAGGGCCCGGACCAGGAACCATTACAGGTCTGTATACCGTGTTGGTGGATGGCGATGACCTGAGTGATCCCATTGCCGATACCGTTCGATCGATCTTGGATGGCCATATTGTGTTGTCACGTACGTTGGCCGCGCGCAATCACTTCCCGGCCATTGATCTGCTCCAGAGCACGAGCCGTGTCATGCGGGATATTGTCGGGAAGGCGCATCATGATGCCGCCAGGCGGGTGCTTGAACTGATGGCTCGGTATCAACAGTCCGAAGATCTCGTGCTATTAGGCGCGTACAAAGCCGGGATGAATGCGGGACTTGATAAAGCCGTTCAAGCCCAGGATTCGATCAACGGATATCTCCGACAAGCGATCGATCAGCCTGCCAGCCTTACATCATCGGTGCAGGAACTTGAGGCGTTGGCGCGGCAAGCGGCATGAGTCTCGATTCGATACGAAAGGTTCGGGCACAGACCGTCGAGTCGCTGATGATGGAGTTATCGCAGATCGCACAAGCGCTTACTCACAGTGAAGAGCAGTATCGCACCATGGAAGTTCAGATCCAGGCGGATACTGAGGCCTATGCTCAACAGGCCGGGCAGGGTTTGACGATCGAGGATCTGTTGCAATGGCAGGGGAAAATGGATGCCCAGCGGTCTGCGCTACGGCAAGTCCGTGCCGCAATCGATCATGCGACCGGTCTGTGGCAGCAGACTCAGGAACGGCTTGTCGAAGCCAGGCAGGAGTGCAAGCTTCTTGAGAGAGTTGCCGAACAGCGCCAGACCGCCAGGCACGCGATGATTGCACGCCGAGAACAGTGGGCGGAAGATGAGACTGCTGGTCGCCAGATCTCCATGCGAGGTCGAGGCGATTCATGAAGAGGCAAATCAGTCCGATGAAGGTTTCTCCGTTCACCCTCAGTAACCGTTGGCCATGGCTCGCGCCACGGCTGAGAAAGAATCGGCGTGGGTCGCTTTGGACGATGGTCGGGGGATTGGTCGTCTCGACGATTCTGTTTTGGGTCATGGTTCAGTTGGGGCAAGCCTCTTCAGAGCCCAAACCCTCATCGCCGCACAATTCCGTCAAGCAAGAAGGGCAACCATCTGCTTCGGAGGGAGAAGGGCAAGAATCCGGTGGCGATGATGGTGCAAAGGCGTTGGCCCCGCCGACAACGCAGGGGCCCTCGATCGAGATTCCCCGTGAAGTACTCGAGATGCTGGACCAACGTAAACGAGACCTGGATCGGCGGGAAGAGGCCATCCGTCAAAACGAGGAACGGCTCATGATCGTGAGGAGTCGGATCGAGGAGTTGCTCGAGCAGAACGAGGCGTTGGAAAAACGGATACTGGACGCACGGGCCAAAGAGGAACTTCACCTGACCAAGATCCAAGCGGACAAAGATCGTGGCGCACAGGAACAGCGGACTCAGCTGGCCAAAATCTTTGAGTCGATGCCGTCGGAGGATGCCGCAGCACGTCTTGAGCGGATGCCGGACCGAAAAGCGATTGAAATTCTGCGAATGGTCAAATCCAAGACCGCAGGAGCAATACTCTCCCAAGTGAAGGCAGACCGCGCTGCCAAACTCACCGAACAGTTGCTGGTCCACACGCCCTAGCCAGCAGTATTCCTGATCGCTTCCTCAACAATTGTCGAGACAGCGCCGTGAAGCGTATTTCGTTTCCGGATTCGGACGCTTCACGTGCGACGTTTCACGAGTTACGCGCTGAGGCGGTATTGTCCCTCGATCCCTCGGCTTGCTCTGGGTCGACCCTGAGCAGGCTCTTTTCCATTCCGATCCATTTTGCCTACCACCCAGTAATATTTTCCTTTTTCCCTCCACGTGATCGTGAGTTGAATCATAACCACTCGATATTTCAGTTCCTTAGGAACTGTCAACTTGGCACGAGGCTTGTATTTAGCCCTGCCGGAATCTCACGAGGACTGATAGACATGGATTTCATTGTGCCAGATCTGCTCTCCACCACACCGACTGCCACCTCAGACGGGCCTGTGCGGGCTGCTCGATCTGCTTCTTTCAGTGGTCCTTCCGCTCGGAAGAGCTTTTCGTCCGTATTGCAGGGGGTCCGTGGTGAAGAGAAGAAGGGGAACAGTCAGGAAGCGGATCGTCCTCAAGGATTCGATAAAGTCGAGGATCGACCGGATCCCAAGCAGGCCAAAGGCCTCAATTCAGCGGCATCCCAAGCGGAACGGTCTGAGGCCAGACAGGCTCGTGCCTCAGACAGTGATGAGTCAAACGACGCTCAAAGCCAGACAATGGATGGTTCAGGGGAGGAATCTGAATCGGCATCACCGCAGAGTAACTCAGGATCGGCAGCTGAAGGACAGATGGTTGTGTGGATGGCATCAGGAAGCCTGTCTCAGACGGAAGCTCAGATGATGCTCAGCGAGGTACAGGAGACGCACGACGGTGCAGGCGAAATCAGCCGCGAACCTAGTTCGTCTGCAGAGTCGTCACCAGCATCTGTGGCGACTGACGTGCCGGAACAGGCTAAGAATTCATCACTGTTTCTGAAGGGAGAGCCTCATGTCACGCAGTCCGCTGAGTTGGCAGGCACCGTGGGTGAGAATGGCGTGACGGAGAACGCAGCGGATTCCACGCAAGCTCACGCTGCGATTCAACCCTCATCATCCGGTGGAGCCATTTCATCTTCCGACCACAATATTGCTCGGCTTGTCCAAACCCATGACGGGAAGCTATTACCGGGGAGTCAATTCGATCGAAACGTGGCTGCTCTTGATCAAGGCGAGCCTGGTGTCGCCCATCATTCAACGGACAATCAGCCGCCTCTCCTTGTGCTTGCTCAGGAGGATCAGGGAGAAACCGGTCCAAGGACTCAGGGGATCACCCCTCATGGACAACAGCTAGTTGTTGATCAGGAAGAGCTGTTCAGTCCGCCAGGGCATGAGCATGATGGCCAACAGCAGGACAATCCTGAGTCTAAGCTATTTCATGAGACGGTTGTCAACCTTCCATCCATGAATGGCCGCACAACGGAACAGTATGCGGCTGTCGCACAAAGTCAGACCATTTCAGCACCAACGGCACCTTCCTCAACTGTAGTTGTGCCGCCGGCGCAACCAGCTTCTTCAGCGCCTGATCTGACTCAGCCACTGACTCCTTCCATTCTGCGATCAGTGGTGTTGGAGGTGAATCAACCAGAGTTTGGGCATGTCAACATCCGCGTTGCCATGATGAACGAGTCCGTTCACGCCCACTTCTCGACGGATCGGGTGGAAGTTGGGCAGTTCCTGATCAACGGACAGGACCGACTTCAAACAATGCTTCAAGCGAACGGACTCGACATGGGACAGTTTCGAGTTGACATCGATCGTCAGAGTGGTGGGCGGTCGTTCCAACAGGGACTATTTCAAGAACAGGGACAATCAGGCCATCAAGGATTCCAGGATTTAGCCAAGGAGCAGGCCCAAGGACGGTCGGATGACATGTATCGGCCGCTACAGGGACGGCTGAACCTGGTGGCGTAAGGCTAAGGGAGACTCCACATGATCGATGTCGCAGGATTGAGCACAAGCGGGACCACGTCTACGCCGGAAAAGACAGGACCTCGAGCACTGGGGCAGGATGACTTTCTCAAACTGCTGGTCACGCAGTTGAAGAACCAAGACCCTTTGAAACCGACCGACAATACCGAGTTTGTTTCGCAACTCGCGCAGTTCAGTCAGCTCGAACAGAGTGCAAAGCAAGCGCAGCTCTTACAGCAGAGTCTCGACGCGCAAACGGCGTCTTTACAATTCACACTGCTTCCCATGATCGGCCGCACGGCGACGATTGGTCACCCGTTGGTTCAGCTGGGAGAGGGACCTGCCACCTTCCGCTATTCGCTGGAGAAGAATGCCGCGAAGGTTCTCGTCAGTATTCAGAATGCGGATGGACAAGCCATACGGACTCTCGAATATCGTGATCGACTTGCCGGGCCGCATGCTGCTGAGTGGGATGGAAAGAGCCAGGATGGAGTGCAGATGCCTAAGGGGATGTATCGGTATGTCATTTCCGCAGCAGACGGGGAAGGAAAGTCAGTGAACGTGGAGGGGCGTGCCACCCTCATCGTGACCGGTGTACGCATGGAAGAAGGGCAGGCCAAACTTCTGGTCGGTGATTTGTCGATTGATCCGTCCGAGATCGTTGAACTGCGATAACAAAGAGGAGGGTTGTACCGATGGGAATTCTGTCGTCGCTTTTTACGGGCGTCAGCGGGCTGAACGCAAACGGTAATGCGCTATCGGTCGTGGGAAATAATATCGCGAATCTGAGCACAGTCGGGTTCAAATCCAGTCGTTCCGTCTTTGCCGACCTGATCAGTTCTTCACTAGGAGGGGGGGGGGGAGCGATCCAGACCGGTCTGGGTGTCGCGCTCAACGGAGTGCAGGGGAACTTCAGCCAAGGTTCGCTCAGTACCACAAGCAACGCATTGGATCTGGCGGTGGACGGTAATGGATTTTTCGTCATCCGCGACACAGCCGGGGCGGCGTTCTATTCTCGAGCTGGGCAGTTTCATTTGAATTCGCAAAACCAGATCGTTGATCCAAGCGGATTCTTGCTCCAGGGTTATCAGGTCAATACCAGCGGTCTGATCACCGCCAGTATCAGTGGCATCACGCTTCCTACAACCACGGCTCCTCCAAATCCTACGAGTACTGTCGATATTGGGGCCAATCTCAATTCGCAATCTGGGACAAGCACCTTTGATCTTGCAAATCCTACGGGAACATCTCAGTTTTCCACATCGCTTACCGTCTATGATTCTCTTGGCAATAGCCATGGGACTATAACGTCGTGGGCAGTACGAACGAAATCGACACGACCGCTGCTAAATATGTCGCACCGAATGTGAATACCGCCCTTGGACTGGTGCGGGTAGCTTCCGGGACCTTGACGTTTAGAACATCAGGCGCATTGGACACGGAGAGTGTCGTCAACAGCTATAATAACAATCAAGCTGGAGGTATTGCCGGAGGTGCCGTTGGGCAAGCGCAAATCGATTTTGTCGGCGCGTCACCGAATCAAGCGATTACGTTCAATTTCGGTACAAGTGTGACGACTGATGGTGGAAACGGCTTGGACATGACCACGCAATTCGGTGCCGCCTCAGGGTTGGTGCAGCAAGCTCAGAATGGGTTCGGTGCCGGAGCGCTGCAGACGTTCAGCGTGGAAACCAACGGGATGATCAACGGGAGATTCTCGAATGGGCAGGTTCGTTCATTGGCCCAGTTGGCATTGGCACGATTCCCGGATCCGTTAGGGCTTGTGCGAACAGGGAAGAACACCTTTGCCGAATCAGGCACGTCCGGACAGCCGTTGGTCGGTGCTGCCACGTCTGCGGGTCTTGGGCGAATTCTTTCCAGTACGCTCGAGTTGTCGAATGTGGACCTGGGTGAACAGTTCATCGATATGATCGCAGCGCAACGAGGGTTCCAGGCGAATTCGAGGGTCATTACGACTTCGGATGAGGTGCTTCAAGAGTTGGTCAACTTGAAACGATAGGTGCATCGGTTGTAGCCCGGGAGGAACATTCTTCCCGGGCCTCGTTCCAAGCCCGCCAGACCTACTGGGGCCACGGTTCCCTTCCTCATCTCTTCTCACCACGTCAGTTTCTTGACGGTGTCAATGACTCGCCTGACGGTACCTGGGGAAGGTGTCGGCGATCAGATCTACCGCTGATAAAACATCTGTCAAATACATCTATTTTGAAGCACTGTGGCCGGCAGCCACAAACTGTTCAATGGCATATGCATTGCAGTTGCTTCACGGGGGCGATGAGGCCTCCAAGGAGGAGCTATGGCAGATGCAGCCGAGACGGATCAAAAAACTCCAGGAGCGGCCCACGCTCCGGCATTGCCGATCAAGTTGCTCATTATTGTATCGGTGGTTGCCCTCCTGTTCGGTGTGGGAGGAGCGGTCGTTGCCGTCAAGTTCTTAGGTGGATCCGCTAAGAATGCAGAACATGCCGATGAACATAAGACCGAGACAACTACGAAGTCCGATCCACACAGCGGAGCGAGTGGGAAAGCGGGACAAACCGCCACTCCGGGGGTCATGTTCGACTTGGATCCATTCATCGTGAATCTGGCGGACGTGCCGGACGTGCGCTATCTGAAGCTGACCGTCAAGCTGGAGGTCGACAATGATGCGGTTTCTGCCGACCTGTCCGCACGGGTCCCCCAGGTCCGCGACGCCGTTCTTGTGTTACTCAGCAGTAAGGATGTGAATGCGGTGAGAACGACACAAGGGAAATTTCAATTGCGAGATGAGATTACGCAACGGATTAATGGGCTGCTCCCCAAGCCGGGTGTGCGGTCGGCGTATTTCACGGATTTCGTCGTTCAGTAAAGATCACCTGCATGGAAAAAATCCTATCGCAAGACGAAATCGATGCACTCTTGAAGGGGGTTGTTTCGGGAGAGGTCGATACCACTCCCAAAGAAGGTGAAACGACCACAAAGGGAGTTGCGCAATACGATTTATTCAATCAGGAGCGGATCATTCGCGGGCGAATGCCCACGATGGAAATGATCAACGACCGGTTTATTCGCCGGCAATCCGTTTCCTGGAGCAATATGTTTCGCGACGCCATTGATTTTTCCGTGGTCGGGACCCAAGTGATCAAGTTCGGCGAATTCCTCAAGAAGATCCCACAGCCCTCTTCCCTGAATGTGTTTCACATGTCTCCCTTACGCGGTAGCGCGCTCTATGTGATGGATGCGTTTCTCGTCTACTTGATCATCGACTATTACTTTGGCGGCAAGGGGCAAACACATGTGAAGCCGGAAGGCCGAGACTTTACTCCTGTGCAGTTACGCGTGATCAAAAAGTTGTTGCTTCAGGCCTTGGTAGATCTCGAAAAAGCGTGGCACTCTGTCGTACCGGTGAAAGTGGAATATGTGCGATCGGAAAGTAACCCGCAGTTTGCGATGGTGGTGACGTCTTCCGAAATCGTGATGGTCGTCACGTTGCAGGTTGTTCTCGGGGAAACCGCCCGTGAGCTGTACCTTGTGTACCCTTACGCCATGCTCGAGCCAATCAAGGAAAAATTATATTCCGGCTTAGTATCGGATCAAGTGGATCCGAACGGAGACTGGAGTCAACGATTCCGAGAGCGCCTGCAGGAATGTCCTCTGCCGATTACGGTCCGGCTGGGAACTGCCTCGGTGACCGTCAAGGATGTGCTGAATTTCTCTCCGGGCGATGTGGTGTTACTTGATCAGAGACCCGGGGATCCGCTCGATTGTTTCGTCGAAGGGTACAAGAAATTCCAAGGTAGTCCCGGGATCTTCAAGGGCAATCATGCATGTCGCGTGACCAAGGTGGTGATGTAAACGGGACCGGAGGACGCAAACGACTATGGCCGAATCAGAATCCACAACACCTCGCGATTCCCAGACCAGTGGAGGGACGTCTCCACAACTCGCATCGTTTCCGACTGTTCAGAATTCAGAAACCGGCGGCAGCTCGAAGAATATCGATTTTATTCTGGATATTCCGATGAATGTCGCGGTGTATGTGGGATCCACCAAAATGGCGATCCGTGATCTATTACAGCTGGCGCAGGGGTCTGTCATCGAGCTTGATAAATTGGCTGGTGAGCCAATGGAGGTGATGGTGAACAACAAGCTGGTTGCGCGCGGTGAGGTCGTCGTGGTGAACGAAAAGTTCGGTATTCGGTTGACCGATGTGGTCAGTGCGGCCGAGCGTGTTCAGCAGCTCCGGTAAGACAGTCAAAGGGAGAGAGCGTGATTGACGTATGGGACAGCCTGATCAGAACCGTTTCGGCGCTGGCCGTGGTGTTGGTGTGTATCGGCATCGCTGCATTCGTGGCCCGTCGGGTGATGGGGCCACGGGCGAGGAATTCCGGTGGCCGACCGCTGGTTCAGGTGTTAGCGAGTGGGTATCTTGCTCCGCGCAAGACTATTAGCTTGGTGGACGTCGCCGGCGAGTATCTGATCGTGGGAGCAACGGCAACCGATCTCGTTCCCTTGGGACGGATCACCAATACGGCACACCTTCGTGAATTGCTCGGAATGCCCGATCAGACGTCTCCCTCCGGGGTGACATCTGCCTCAGAGGCCGATGTGGCGGCATGGCTTCAACGACAACCGCTCCATTGGGCTGATCATGAGAAGGACCAGCATGGCCACTGATCGCGTTCAATCACGACTCTTCGGCTGGACAATTGTCGTCGCGGCGGGGATGTTGCTTCTGGCATCGGTAGCGGAGGCAGCCTCAAACGGCCCGTCTGTCAGTATCGATTTGGGTGCCGGTGGCCCAAAGCAAATGGCCGTCGTCATCCAGATTCTGATCCTGTTGACGGTGCTCTCATTGGCACCGGCCTTGTTCATCATGGTCACGTCGTTTACCAGGATCGTTATTGTCTTGGCCTTCCTCCGGCAGGCGCTCGGCACACAAGCGGTGCCTCCCAATCAAGTGTTGTTGTCCTTGGCCCTGTTCCTGACGATGTTCATTATGGCGCCGGTCGGACAGGCTGTATACAACAACGCGCTGCAGCCGTTGCTCGCCGAACAGATCTCCTACGAGGATGCCTGGAAGAAGGGGATTGAGCCGGTTCGGGGGTTCATGTTGAAACAGGTGCGGGACAAGGATCTTGAGTTGTTCATTCAGCTGAGTCACATCCCCAAGCCCGATCGGGTTGAAGATGTTCCAACCCATGCCATCATTCCCGCATTTATTCTGAGTGAGTTGCGAATCGCTTTTCAGATCGGGTTCTTGATCTACATTCCATTTCTGATCGTCGACATGGTTGTCGCGAGCATCTTGATGTCGATGGGTATGATGCTCCTGCCTCCGGTCGTCATTTCCCTCCCGTTCAAGTTGATTCTATTCGTGCTGGCAGACGGCTGGTATCTCGTCGTCGGCTCGATGGTGCGCAGTTTTCAATGATTCCATGATCGTGCGAGTGGCTGAGGCAACGGGAGTTGTGTGGGATTCGGCTGGCAACGACTCGGAATACGGGTCAGAGGAGAGCCGTCGATGACACCTGAAATCGTAACGGAATTGGGCAGGCAGGCATTGGAAACCACGTTGCTCGTGTCGGCTCCGATCTTAGGACTGAGTCTGCTCGTCGGTCTGATTATCAGCGCGTTTCAGGCCATGACGCAGCTGAACGAGGCCACGCTGACATTCGTTCCCAAAGTGTTGGCACTCTTCGGAGCGCTCTTGGTGTTTCTCCCCTGGATGTTGAACGTCATGACGACGTATATGGCGAATCTGCTGATGAACATTCCGAACTACGTACGCTAGCGGGCCAGGGTGGACGGACTGCTTCGGGGACAGGTTAGGAAGGAACGATGGCGTTAACTCAAACCATTCAGGTGCTCCTGCCAGAGTTTCAAGCGTTTTTGGTCCTCATTTCTCGAATTGGAGGGCTTCTCGCCGCATTACCGGTGCTGAGCGGGCACTCGGTTCCGTTGAAAGTGAAAGGAGCATTGGTGTTGGCGTTGGGAGTGCTGTTGGCTCCGCTCATCCATCTTCCGCCTGTGCCGTACGATTCCCTGGTGCTGGCCGCCGGGCTGCTCAGCGAACTGGTGATCGGGTTGGCAATTGGTTTGGCTGTCCGGCTGTTTTTTGGCGCCTTTGAAGTGGCGGGAGAAATGATCGGCGTTCAAATGGGATTCGGTGTTGTCCAGCTCCTTGACCCCGCCACATCTCGTCAGACACCGCTTATGGCGCAGTACTTTACGCTCCTTGCGTCCCTTGTTCTGCTCTCATTGAACGCGCACATACTCATCGTGGCCACGATCTTGTCCAGCTACGAATCCATCCCGGCATTCGGGGCCGCTCTTCCGGCGGGAGCGGGAGATGAGGTGCTGCGTCTTTCTCAACACATGTTCCTGGTTGGGCTCAAGCTTGCCGCTCCGGTGCTGGTGATCATTCTGATGATCAATATTCTGCTCGCGATTCTTGGACGGGCAGTCAGTCAAATCAATGTGTTCGTGTTGAGCTTCCCCATTACGATTGTCGGAGGATTGGCGGTGCTCAGCATTTCGATGCCCTTTACAGTGGAACTCCTCATTCGGGAAATCGAACGATTGCAGTTTACGATTTTCGAACTCTTGAAGGCACTGGGACATGGCTGAGGACAGGGGAAATAAAACAGAACCGGCGACCCCCAAACGTAAGGAGGAGGCACGCAAGCAGGGACAGGTCGCCGTGAGTCGCGATGTCTCGACGGCGGCGGTGCTCTTAGGGGGCGTCGGCTTGTTGGGAGCCATGTTGCCGGTGGGTCTTCTGAAAATGACAGAGATGACTCGCCAAGGTTTGACACTCTCGTTTCCCGGCGAGTGGTACCGAAACATCTCTATCGAGCAGGTCTACACGATTCTTATTCAGACCGGTGTGACGGTTGGTGTCTTGAGTTTTCCAATCGTGGCGGGAGTGCTTGTGCTGGGAAGTGTGGCGACTCTGCTCCAAACTGGTTTGTTGTGGCGAACGAATGCTTTTCAACTCGATTGGAGTCGAATCAGTCCGGCGAAGGGGTTCTCACGCCTGGCCTCGTTGCGTTCCGTCATGGAGCTCGTCAAGGGGCTGCTCAAGATTGCCATCATCACAGGAATCGGCCTTTGGGCTACGCGTCATGACGTGCTGCGGATTCCTGAGCTGATCCAGTTTGAGTTGAGCGGCGTGTTGCCGCTTGCGGGGAGTCTTGCGTTCAAGGTCGGGCTGGCGGTGTCGGGAGCGATCGCGGTGCTGGCTGTCTTTGACTATGCCTATCAGCGGTATGAATGGGAACGCAGTCTCCGTATGTCGAAGGAGGAGATTAAAGAAGAACACAAAGCGGCGGAAGGCGATCCTCTGATTAAGAGTCGCGTACGAACGGTCCAGCGTGAGCTGGTGAAGAAGCGCATGCTGGCGGCCGTCAAAACCGCCGATGTTGTGATTACCAATCCCACGCACTTGGCCGTGGCCCTCAAGTATGACACCGCCACGATGGCGGCTCCGGTCGTGGTGGCGAAAGGTGCCGGTGTGATTGCGGAACGAATCAGGGAGTTGGCACGACATCATAGCGTGCCGGTCGTGGAGAATAAGTTCGTCGCCAGGACGTTATTCAGGCTGGTCGATATCGGGAAAGAAATTCCGAATGATCTGTATCGTGCGGTGGCGGAGATCCTGGCCTTTGTGTATCGGGCGAGAGGGGGCACGGCGTGAGTCGGCCGTAGTCTGTATCCATTATGGCAACCGTCACGGAACCAGCCAGCGCATCGCACTTCGTCAAGCACCCTGACATTCTCATGTCCGTGGGGGTCGTCGCCATTCTCATGGTGATGCTCCTACCGTTGCCGCGGTTCATCCTCGACTTATTGCTCAGCTTCGACATCACCCTTTCCGTCATCATTCTCTTGGTCGGTCTTCAGGTACGTCGCCCTATCGAGTTCTCAGTATTCCCATCGATTCTGTTGATGATTACGTTGTTCCGACTGTCGCTGAATATCGCCTCGACACGGCTCATCCTTCTGCATGGCAATGAAGGGGCCGGGGCAGCCGGTGAGGTCATCCGGGCATTCGGCAATTTCATTGTCGGCGGCAATTACACCGTCGGTCTCGTGGTCTTTACGATTCTGGTCGTAATCAATTTTGTGGTGGTCACCAAGGGAGCAGGTCGTGTCGCCGAGGTCGCGGCACGCTTCACCTTGGATGCGATGCCGGGAAAGCAGATGAGCATCGACGCGGATCTGAATGCCGGTTTGATCAATGAAGCCGACGCGCGCCGACGAAGACGTGAAATCACCGAAGAGGCAGACTTCTACGGATCGATGGACGGAGCGAGTAAGTTTGTTCGAGGTGACGCCATCGCGGCGGTGATCATTACCCTGGTCAATATCGTCGGCGGCCTCGCCATCGGTGTCTTGCAGCAAGGGATGAGTCCGGGACTCGCGGCACAAACCTATACGGTGCTCACCGTCGGTGAAGGACTGGTCGCGCAGATCCCCGCCCTCATTGTTTCGACGGCAGCCGGTATTGTCGTGACGCGCGCTGCTTCGGATATGGACTTGGGTGGGGCGATGACCAAGCAACTGCTGATGTCCCCCAAGCCGGTTGGGATTGCAGCGGGGATTCTTCTCGCTCTCGGCCTAGTCCCTGGCCTGCCGCATCTGGCTTTTCTGGTATTGGGCAGCGCAGTGGCGTGGATGGCCTATCACTTGCACCAGGAGGAAATCCGGGAAGCGGCTCCAACTCCAACCCAGACCCCTACGGCTCCAAAGGCTGATGAGGGGCCAACCCGCGTGACTCCGTTGGATTTGATGGAGGTGCAAGTGGGCTATGGGTTGATCGGTCTGGTGGAAGGAACACAAGGCACCGCGTTGCTCGACCGAATTAAAGCTCTCCGGCGGCAGTTTGCGGAAACGATGGGATTCGTCGTGCCGCCCATTCACATTCGTGACAATTTACAGCTGAGACCGAATGAGTACGCCATCATGTTGAAGGGCGTGGAGGTCGCCAAAGCGGATGTGTTGCCTGGGCACCTGTTGGCGATCGATCCAGGGACAGGGCAGAAGGGAGTGGTCCAGGGCATCGCAACGAAGGAGCCTGCATTTGGACTGCCGGCGCTCTGGATTCCGGAAGATGGGAGAGAACAGGCTCAGATTGCCGGTTATACCGTTGTGGATGCGAGTTCTGCCATCGCCACCCATCTTTCAGAGCTCGTGAAGCGGTATGGTCATGAATTGTTGGGGCGTCAGGAGGTTCAGGCACTTCTGGATGAGGTTGGCAAATCTCATCCCAAGCTGGTGGAAGAGCTGATTCCGACGATGGTCCCGTTGGGGACGGTGGTGCGGGTGCTCGGCAACCTGCTCAAGGAGGGCATTCCGATCAGAGACTTGCGCTCCATTCTGGAAGCTATTTCCGATCAAGCCTCGAACAGTAAAGATCCGGAACTGTTGACGGAATATGCCCGGCAGGCCTTGGCGAGGACGATCACCAAACAGTATCAAGCATCGGACGGCAGCCTCCAGGTGATTACGTTGGATCCCCGGCTGGATCGGTCGCTGGCCGATCAAGTTGCGGCACTTCCGCCCGGCGCTGCCTTACAGCTTGATCCGACTGTGTCGCACAAGCTTCTGACGGGAATTAAACAGGCGGCTGAACGGGTTGCGGCTCGTGGGCAACAACCGATCGTCATTTGTTCCCAGGCCGTTCGCCGGCATCTTCGTCGCCACAGCGATCGCATCCTTCATTCGGTGCCGGTGATGGGGTTTAACGAGGTTGATTCATTTGTTCGCCTCCAGTCGCTTGATACGGTGCGAGTCGACTTCGAATTGGCACAGTCATCCTAGGATAGCCCATGAAGGTGAAGACATTTCACGCGCTCACCATGCAGGATGCTCTCCGAGCCATCAAGGAGGAGTTGGGGCCGGATGCCATTATCCTGTCATCCAAAGAGGTGCGTGAGGGCGGGCGACTGCTACGAGTCTTCAATCACACCGTGTTGGAAGTGATGGCGGCAGCCGAATACGAGCGTCCACAGGTCGTCCGGGAGAGTGCACAGGGTCAAGAATCTGTGCCTCCGGTACGAACGTCAGGGGGCGGCCCTTCGGCTATTCATCCGGTGAACACCTTCCAACAGACCTTGCGAGGGATGTTGGAACCTACCAATGAAAGGAAACCAAGAAAGCAGAGTCAGCAGGAGCCGTCGAGCAAGTCTGCGACATCGACAAGGACGCCGAATCGGCGCCGCCAGGTACGGGCGCTGTACGACGAACTGAGTCAGTTGTTGCGCGAGCTTTCGCCGGACGCATCTACACCACGGGCCGGTCAATCGTCGTCGGTTCTTTCAATTTTCCGTCAATCATTGTGCGATCAGGGGATGCATCCGTCCACGACCGAGTTGCTATTTGGTGAGGTACTGAAAACCGATCGACTGGCACATGTTTCGGACGAACAGATGATGAGACGCGCATTCCATCAGGAAGTTGTCCGGCGTGTGCGGGTCACCGGGCCGTTGGATCATGGTCAGGCACGTCCTGCGATTGAACTGTTCATCGGTCCGAGTGGAGCGGGGAAGACGTCGGCGGTCGCCAAGCTCGCTGCATATTATCGCCTGGAGCAGCAGAAGTCGGTCGCCTTGATTACGTTTGACAGTTATCGGGAGACCGCCGTGGAGCAGCTCCGACGGTACGCCAAGATCATCGGAGTCCCCTTTGCCTGTGCGCTATCGGCTCGGCAGGTGCAAGCCGGGCTGCGCCGCCATGCGAAGGTGGACCTTGTGCTGATGGATATGCCCGGGATTGCCCCGGCGGACCTGGCCTTGGCGCAGGATCTTTGTCGTTTGTTGAAGCACGATGCTATTACGACGCATCTGGTCTTGCCGGCCACCATCAGAGCACAAGAAGCCTGTCGAATGACCGGTTGTGTGAGGGCACTTCCGGATCTCCGTTTGTTCTTTACCAAACTCGACGAAACGGACTCTTCTGGAACGATCTTTGAAGTGGGACATGCGACCGGGGTTCCACTGTCGTACTGGAGTGTTGGACGGAGAGTCCCTGGGGATATTGAGGTCGCCTCTTCGGAGGTTCTCGCCGCCAGGCTCACGGCCGGTAGCACGGAGAGTGCGCATGATCATGTCGGACAGTCGGATCGATCAGCGGGAGCGAAGGTTGCGTTGGCGGCAACGGGAACTTATCACCGATAACGTGGTTGGAGGTCACACTATGCAGCTCAGATCCAAATCGTCAGCCTCGGTGTCGGGGCCTGTCAGATGGGACGGTGAGTCGTTTCCCCACGTGATTGCCGTCTCAAGCGGAAAAGGTGGTGTGGGGAAAACCAATGTGGTGGCCAATGTGGGCATGGCCCTGACCAAACTTGGGAAACGAGTCCTGATTTTGGATGCCGATCTCGGTCTGGGAAATCTCGATGTGCTGCTTGGCCTTGTCCCACGGCTCACGATTGAAGATGTGCTCGCCGGAACCCATACATTCGAGGAAATCGTGTTGAAAGGCCCGGCAGGTATTCACGTATTGCCGGCGAGTTCCGGGGTCCCGCAGCTGACGAGTTTGACGGAGTCCCAACAGCTCATCATCCAAGAGCAGTTAGCACAGTTTTCCGGTGGGATGGATGTGCTGTTGATCGATACCGGTGCAGGTATTTCCACAAGTGTGACATTTTTTGCCTCCTCGGCTGATGAAACCGTGGTCGTGGTGTCTCCAGAACCCACATCGCTCACGGATGCCTATGCCTTGATCAAGGTCTTGGCGCGCCAATATCGTGAACGTCGCTTCAAAATACTCGTGAACCAAGCAAAGAGCCCTCGAGAAGCATCCGAGGTGTTCGGGAAACTCGATGTCGCGGCGGATCGCTTTTTGCATGTCGCTCTCGAATTGATTGGAGCCATTCCGTATGACGATTATGTGCCGATGGCCGTCATGCAGCAGAAGGCAGTCCTGGAATTATTCCCTGAGGCTCCGGCGTCCGAAGCATTTAAAAAGTTAGCCAGGCAGATCGTGCAATGGCCGAAACCTGCGCTTCCCAAAAGCTCGATGCAGTTAGTGTGGCAACGGTCGGCGACGCACGTCGGCAACTAGCAAGAGGGTAGCAACGATTATGAGTAAGGCGGCATTACCACACGAGCGGAAAGCTTTCTCAGCAGAAGGGGCGAGACGTGAGCAACTGATCAAAGAGTTCGCCCATGTCATTCGCGCCATGGCCCATCGGTTGGCGTTCCGGCTGCCGGCCTATCTGGATGCGGAGGATCTGATTTCGGTCGGCACCATCGGATTGATGGATGCGATGACCAAGTATGATCCCACAAGGGAAGCCAAGTTCAAGACTTATGCGGAGTTCCGTATTCGAGGTGCCATGCTCGATGAGATCCGCGCTATGGATTGGATTCCCCGATCGGTTCATGAACGAATTTCCTTGCTCCAAAAAACCCACACCCTCCTCATGAGCCGCCTCGGTCGCCCGCCGCATGATGAGGAGGTTGCAACTGAGTTGAAGATGTCGCTGGAAGAGCTGGATGAGTTCATCACACGTGCCAGAGGGGCGGTCATGCTCAGTGTGGACGATCTGAGCCTCCACGAGCCGGATGGGCACAAAGTGGTGAAGATGTTGGCCGACACCCATACTCCGGATCCGCTCTCCTCATTGGTGAATGAACGCGAACGTGAATCCATTGCCGGAGCGATTCAGATGTTGCCGGAAAAGGAACGGCTTGTACTCACGCTGTATTACTACGAAGAACTCACCATGAAAGAAATCGGAGAACTCCTCAAAGTGACAGAATCGCGAGTCTGCCAAATCCACACGAAAGCCATCATCCGACTCAAGGCCACCCTCGAAGCGATCACCTAACAGGCTGTTGAGAAAGGCCGCCAGCGGCGTTCTCACGCCGCTCAGAAGCTCAACGTACGGGCCGGCGTACGATTCGCTCCTTCGCGCGCTGCGGCCTTGCTGGACAGCCTTTCTGAACAGCCTGCGAGGCATCTCGATTCGGTCAGTCACCGTGGGGATCGATCAGTTTGAGAAAGGGCGTAGGGTTTGTCAACACACGGCTAGGAGTCGTGAGCGGCCGTCGCAGGAGTAAGGCTCCAGCGAGATATGCGACGGCATCGTTGTCACTCTGTCATACGTTTCACCCAATCTCTGTGAGCACTGCGTTCTTGTAAACCAGATGGGTACTACGGTCTGTCTGTCGGCCTTGAAGACTCCGGCTACTACCACACCTGCTTGCCCTTTATCATGTACAGCATGAACACGTCTTTTCTGACTGTGCGTGTCGTCGTGTCCGATTGGCCAGGGGAAGAGGAGGGTCTGTGATGAGCATGCAGGAGGTCGGGTGCCGCTCCAGGAAAAATATGCCGCTCGCTGGGTAGAATCTTTCCTGGACGGGCGGCTGCTGAATCGAGCAGCACGATGTTCTTCATTCACCATTGCCGTGATCCCTTCAGATTTCATTGGTTTTGAATTCTGAAACCGTGAACAGGCAGGATGAGGACCTTGGCACAGGGGTTGCTGTCTTTGTATCGGGACCGATAAGGAGTTGCTCGCATGAATCGTGGTATCTATCCAATCCTCTCCGGTGCGCTGGCTCATGAGCGGCGGATGCAAGTCTTCGCCAATAATATGGCGAATGTGAATACCGCCGGCTTCAAGCAGGATGAGCAAGCCTTTAAAGCCATTTTCCCCAGGTATCAGGCGGTCATTCCTGCGATCGGCCAGAGTGCGGGATTGGCCCAGCAGATTGTGGCCAGGCCATTTGGAGCGACCGAACGTGCATTCGCTGCGCCGCACACGATGAAGACAACGTTCGAAGCGGGTCGTATCAGACTCACCGGCAATCCGCTGGATCTCGCGATTCAGGGGAGAGGGTTTTTGGAAGTGGAGACCCCTCAAGGGGTTCGATACACCAGGAACGGCATGCTGTCATTGGACAATCAACGCCGATTAGTGAACGGACTGGGTTATCCGGTGATGGGCACAAAAGGGGAAATCAAAATTCCTGCCGGGAAGCTAGAAATCACTCCTCAAGGCGATATCAGAGTTGACGATAAACCGGTGGCGACAATCAAAGTCATGGATTTTCCTGATGAAGAGATGCCGGTCAAGTCTGCTGAAGGGTTGTTCGCATCCGATAAAGGCAAACCTGTTAAGAATCCGCAGCTTCTGGCCGGGCACATCGAGGAATCGAACGTCAATTCGATCGGTGAAATGGTGAAGATGATTGAGGGGATGCGGAGTTACGAGTCGGCACAAAAACTCATTCAAACGCTCGATCGCATGGCTGAAGTCGCGATTCAGGACATCGGGCGGGTAGCGTAACGGGTGAAGCGTGAAGCCTCCGAAGTCGGGACGAGATACGCTTCACGAACGACGAGAGGCGAGGAGGAGTTAGATGATTAGAGCCATGTGGACGGCAGCAACGGGAATGACGGCGCAACAGATCAATGTCGATACCATTGCGCACAACCTTGCCAACGTGAACACGAATTCCTTTAAGCGAAGTCGAGCAGAGTTTGCTGATCTCGTCTATCAAATCCAACGGCTCCCGGGCACAAATGCATCGAACGTCGGCGTATTTCCCGTTGGGATTCAGGTCGGGACCGGGGTTCGGCCGACGACTGTCGCCAAAGAATGGCTGCAAGGGAATATGCGTCAAACGAACAATGAGACGGATCTGGCGATCGACGGGAACGGATTTTTTCAGGTGTCCCGTCCAGACGGCACGATCATGTATACGAGGAACGGCTCATTCAAACGAGACAACGTCGGGAATCTCGTCACCGGGGATGGCGACCTTTTGAATCCAGTCATTACTATTCCGTCCGGTGCGCTCAAAGTGGACATCGGTCAAGATGGTACCGTGTCTGTGTTGCTTCCCGGTGTGACTCAAGCTTCACAGGTTGGTCAGATTCAGTTGACCAGGTTTGACAATCCCTCGGGTTTGGTGGCGATGGGAAACAACCTGTTCATCGATAGTTTTGCATCGGGTCCTCCCACACAAGGCACCGGTGGTTTCACGACTGGGTTCGGCACGATTCAACAGGGATTCCTTGAGAGCTCGAATGTCAATCTTGCTGAGGAGATGGTCAATATGATCATTGCCCAGCGGAGTTATGAGATCAATTCAAAGACGATTCAGGCCTCGGATGAGATGATGGCCATTGCCAATAATCTGCGCCGGTAGGGGGTAGTATGGTGAGGATCGGGATTGTGCTCATGTTGCTCTGGCTGGGGTGGGTTAGCGGGATTTCCGTGGTTTCGGCCGGGACCAGAGTCGACACCCGCACCATCACACTGGTGAAGGCGGGGCATGAGATGCGATCTGTGGAGAAGGAGCGTGAGAAACCCGCCATGCAGGAGCTCAATGCCGAACTGCTGCAGGGAGCGATTCATCGGTATCTGGAGCAGGCCTGGTCTCAAAAAGTAAAGATGATCACCGTGGCAGTGCTGGATCCGGCAGAGCCGATTCCTGTGCCGTCCGGAATCCTCGAGTTTCAAGTAGTATCGGCTGGTTCGGACGACGGTCTTGGAAGACGGGTCTTCCCAGTCTCGGTTGCAGTGAGCGGAAAAACGTGGAAAACGATTCAGGTGTTGGCGGATGTGTCGGCGATGATCGAGGCCATCGTTCCCACTCGGTTGTTGAGGACGGAGGAGGTGATCGATGGCGTAGACCTCAAGACCACGCGTCTTCGAATTCACCAGTGGAATCATCCGTTCGTGACTGATCGCGATGAGGTGATCGGCAAAAGCGCCGCACGGCCACTACCGCCCGATATGCCATTGCGTCCGACATTTGTGAAGCTTCCGCTCATCGTGAAGAAAGGTGACCGAGTCATGATTGAGGCGCGTCGAGGAGGTCTGTCGATTCAGACCTACGGCATCACCAAATCAAGCGGCCAAGTCGGACAGACCATTATGGTTGCGAATCTTGATTCGGGCCGAGAGTTGAGAGCGAAGGTCGTGGCCCCTAGTTTGGTACAGGTTGATTTCTAGGAGCGTATGGTGAGTTCTATGATATCTGGTCATCGAATTCAGCCGAACGTTGCCATTGCGGGACTCGGGATCATGACCGTGATGTTCTTGCACGGATGTTCAAGTCCGCCAAGCCCGTCAAGCAAAGTGACTCTGCCGCTGATCCCTCCTCCCAAGACGCTGGGCTCGCTCTGGCAGGAAGAAAATGGGCGAGCCTATCTCTATGAGGACATGCGTGCCATGCGGATCGGGGATATTCTGACCGTGAAAGTCTCCGAAGTTCATAAAGGGTCAAAGTCCGCCGATACGGCGGTTCAACGGGATTCGACGATTAAGAACGGCATGGTCGGGAGCGGGATGGGATATATCGGGCTTCCAGGGCTCCGCTTCAGCGATGAAACCAAGCGTGGATTCGGAATCAATGCGAGCGCCAATAACAAGTTCGACGGGAAAGGCTCCACCAATCGTGAAGGCACATTGACAGGGACCATCTCGGCGATCGTCACGGAGGTGCTTTCCAATGGGGATCTTCGGATCGAGGGGCGGCGTGAAGTCACCGTCAACAGCGAAAAGCAGCTGATGACCATCGGCGGGATCGTCCGTCGTGTGGACGTGGATACCAAGAATACCGTGGCGTCGAGTGCCATCGCAGATGCCAAAATCGAATACTCGGGTCTTGGTGTATTGGATGATGTTCAACGTCCGGGCTGGTTTGTTCGAATTCTTGACTGGGTGTATCCGTTCTGATGAGAAGTATCTCTATGCCGACTCCACTGAGACGCCCAACCACTCGAAGATCGATCTCCAAGCGGCGAGTGTTGAATGTGCAATCGCTGCAACTGATGGTCAGAAGTGGAGTTGTCCGTAGGGCAGACTCCATGCCTCCGCTTCCGCTCAGGCGAGGCCGCGTGCCAGTATCGGATCAACAGCAACGAGCCGTGTGCAGCGAAGTCGTGCAAGAGCAAGGGTGGTTGTCGCGTGCCATTTTTGGCCCGAAGCCGCACCCCGCGCTCACGAAGCGTTCCTCATTCGACGGAGGGCAATAGCTGTATGGTGCTACGATGGTTCGTGTTGGTGGGCTTCTTGAGCGTTGGCTCCCTCTGGCCTGTGAATGCCGATGCGGTGAGGATCAAGGATATCGGTGCGATCGAGGGGGTGCGTGAAAACCAACTGCTCGGCTATGGCTTGGTGGTGGGGTTAGACAGCACGGGCGATCGTGTGATCGGTGGGCAGTTTACGATTCAAGCGATGATGTCGATGTTGAATAAGATGGGGGTCCATCTCGTCATTGACCCCATTCAACTTCTGACGAGGAATATTGCGTCGGTGATGGTCACCGCAAAACTTCCTCCATTCTCGAAGCCCGGCATGACGTTGGATGCGGTGGTCTCCTCAATGGCCAACGCGAAGAGTTTACAGGGTGGTACCCTCCTGCTCACGCCTCTTAAGGCAGCGAACCAGCAAGTATTTGCCGTGGCGCAAGGGCCCGTCTCAATAGGAGGATTTCTTGGCGGCACTGGTGGGGCTGGCGGGGCGACGGTGGCCAAGAATCATCAGGCGGCGGGTGTGGTGCCTAGTGGAGCCATCATTGAAAAGGAACTTCCCGTGGACATTGATTCGTGGGAGACCGTCTCAGTCCTCCTACGTCAGCCAGATTTCACGACTGCGATTCGGACGGCTGAGGCCATTGAGCATGCTTTTGGGAAGGGCAGTGCGTCAGCCGTCAATGCCGGCTCCATTAAGGCAACGATTCCTCCGGTTTTTCATGGCCGGGTAGTTGAATATATTGCGTCGATTGAAGGGCTTGATGTGTCCGTCGATGCCATTGCCAAGGTCGTTGTCAATGAGCGGACGGGAACGGTCGTCCTTGGAGAACATGTTCGGATTTCAACGTGTGCCATTTCTCACGGGAACCTCACAATTTCGGTCAAAAATACGTTGAACGTGTCTCAGCCGGCGGCACCGCTTGTGGGGAATGCCGCAGGACAAACCACAGTCACTCCCGATGTCCAGACCGAGGTAAAAGAGCAGGAGTCCCGGCTGATCGTCGTCGATGAAACAGTCACCTTGGGAGAGGTTGTCCAGGCACTCAACGCCGTAGGGGTTACGCCTCGGGATCTGGTGGCGATTCTCTCGGCGCTCAAGTCGGCCGGGGCCCTTCAGGCGAATTTGGAGATCATTTGAGGGTTTCTATGGATGGGATCACCTATACAGGTCTGGAGAAGAGTCGGGCGTTGATGACGTCACCATTATATGTGGATCCTGGGGCACTGCTCTCCCCAGGTCGGTTGAATGCTCCTCATAACCCATTGATGGTACAGGACGTTGTGATGGAGCGTCAGAAGCTTATCGAGGCAGGGAAACAGTTTGAGTCCTATTTTGTCTCGCATTTACTGAAGGTTATGAGAGAAACCGTTCCTCAGGGGGCGATTGCCAATAAACAGGGTGCCTATTTCCATTCATTTTATGATGAGGAAATCGGACGACGAGCGGCAGAATCCGGAGGAATCGGCATTGCTCGGATGGTTCAGGAGCACGCGGAAAAGTATTTTTCAGGCTTCCCTGCAGAACGCTCAAGTTTTCCTGTGGGTGACCGATAAGTCACTCGACAGGGATAAAGGGCACCGATCGTTCAGGACAAGAGTTGGGAGAGTTGGGGAAGGAGTAGGACGATGCAGATTTCAGGTCATGGGAAAGTTGACCATCTTGCAAAAGTGTTGCTTGGAGTGCATGAAGCTGAGAACGCAGCTGCTCGACAACCAACGGCCCAGCCTAAGGCCGGTAAGGATGAGGTTCAGATCTCGGCTCAAGCAAAGGAACTGCAACGAATTCGAGAGTTGGTCAATCAGCCGGATTCTGTGCGGGCGGAACATGTCGACCGCATCAAACGTGCCCTTGATAGCGGCACTTACGATATCAGCGGTCGTGCAGTCGGCGATGCTCTGATCAAACAGGTTCTGACCGACGCTGTATTGTAAGCGGCTGGAATCCATCTCCGTCGAGTCGACAGCGCAACGGATCCTCGATCTGGTCCATGGATGGGCAGGTTCCGATCGTGAATGCTTCAATCTCTCTCGAGCAGTTACCCTCTATCCTCGCTCGTGAATCAGCTCACTGTGATCTCCTCGCGCAGAATATTGTTCAGGAGCGTGATGCCATCAAGCGTATGGCACTCGACGAATTTCTTTCCATCAACCAATCCAGGATCTCGATCCTGGAGTCTCTTCACCGTCTGAAAGACGAGCTGGATCTGCTGCTCGACGACCTCGCACATGCCTATCAGGTGCCGCTGGCCAAGCGAACGATGACTGACATACTCCACCGAGTTCAAAGCCAACAGGCTGGGGTCATTCTGGAGCAGTATGAGCGACTGGCTGAAAAGGTTCGGGCGGTCAAACAGGATATTGCCGTCAATCAGGTCCTGATCCATAGCGTTCAGTCGTTTCTCGTTCGAGCGCTGGACGCGCACCGACAGGCATTGCCGGAAGGAGATCTCTATTCTGAGTCGGGCTCTCGACAGCAGCACCATGTGCCGGCGGCCGTCATCAGGCGGAAGGGGTGACGATCAATGGGACTGAGCGCATTAATGGACATCGCCAAGACGGCCCTGTTTACCGCGCAACAGGGACTGACCGTCACAGGCCACAACATCGGTAATGTCAATACTCCGGGTTTCTCCAGACAACAAGTCATTCTGACTCCAGAACGGCCGGCCGATGGAAGTCCGGGGCAAGTCGGGACGGGTGTCAGAATCGCCGAAATCCGGCGAGCGGTGGATGTCTTTCTGAACCGCGAGGTGATGGAGTCTCATGAGGATCTTGGGCAATTCACCGTCCTCCGAGATGAGTTGAATCGACTGGAGAGCCTCTTCGGAGACGCTCGAGGTCAGGGGCTCTCGGGAAAGCTGAATGAGTTGTTTAAGTCATTGCAGGATGCGACGACCACACCTTCACAGGTCTCCTCACGCTCGGTGGTGTTGGGGAGAGCGGCAACCTTGGCCGGAGCGTTTCACCAGATCAATACGGACTTGGTTGAAACTCGTCGAGCGATCGATGTCCAGGTCGGGGTGACGATCAACGAGGTCAATACACTGACCGCAAAGATTGCAGGGTTCAATACCCAAATAAAGTCGGCTGAAGTGAGCGGGCAGAATGCCAATGACTTGCGCGATCAACGAGATCTTGCCGTCAATGAGTTGGCGACAAGAGTCGAAGTATTCACCCTCGATCGCTCAGACGGCACCATCTCGGTCTTCACAGCTCGTGGTCTTGTGCTTGTTGATCAGGAGACGACTCGCAACTTGGTCGGGGTTGAATCGACGGACAACGATGGTCTTCTGGAAATCGGCTACGATATAGGGGGAACTCAACCGGCTATCATTAGCGGCTTGATTTCAACCGGACGTCTTCGTGGACTGCTCAATGTTCGAGACCAATCCATTCCGTCGGTTCAACGGGGGATCGATGCACTGGCCGGATCGTTGATCAATGAGGTGAACCAACTCCACCGCGTGGGATATGGTCTCGACGGTTCCACCGGGAATGATGTCTTCTCGGGATTGTCGGTTACGACGAACGCGCCTTCGACAAATACTGGGTCCAGCTCGATCGGCAACGGAGTCATCACGGCGCCGAGCCACCTGACATTTCATGATTACGAAGTTCGGTTCAGCGGCACAGCCAGCTATACAATTGTCGATGCGACAACGGGCGCTGGAATTCATGGGAATTACACCGGAACAGCCCTAACTCCACCGACAGTGGATGCTCCGTTGAACATCGTCTCCGGGGTCAATGACACGCTGGTCGTGTCGGTCGACGGGACAACGTCAGGGACCATTACACTCAACGGAGCCGCATCCCCAGGTCTTCCCTATACATCCGGAAGCGCATTGGCGGCTGAGCTGCAGGATAAAATCAACGCGGATTCGACGCTGACGGCAGCAGGCCAACGCGTCACGGTAAATTTTGACAGTACGACGAACCGGTTTGTCTTGCGTTCCAATTCGGTCGGCGGTGCGAGCGCTGTCGACGTCACCGGCGGGACGGCAAGAGCAGGGCTCGGCCTATCTGGGGGAACGGCCACCGCAGCTTCCGGCACCTACAGCGGTCCCCAGACGTTTCATGTTGACGGTGTTGCCGTCACGGTATCAGGAGTGCCAGCGGCCAACGATGTCTTAGCGTTCAACTCTCGCGAGAATGCGGCGAGAGACATTCTTGTTGCTCTGTCCGATCCGTCAAAACTTGCCCTCTCGTCCACACGAGCGGGTGTACCAGGGAACAATCAGAACGGCCTCAATCTCGTTGCACTGCAATCGAGGACCATCACAAGTCTTGATAACGCAACCCTCCTCGACTCCTATCGTAAGACGACGGCAGATCTGGGGGTAGCATCCCAGGTTGCCACACAGCGACTTGATACAGAGGAAATTCGCCAGGAACAGCTCCAAAGCTTTCACGCCCAGGTGTCTGGTGTCTCACTTGATGAAGAGCTGGTCAATCTTCTCAAGTTTCAACGAGCGTTCGAAGCTGCTTCGCGTATGATCGTCGCGGCCGATGAAATGATGTCGACCTTGATTTCGCTCAAGCGATAAGCCAAGGAGTGCGCTATGCGCGTGACGGAACAACAGGTCTTTGGATTTCTTGTCAACAGTTATCAACGGTCTCGATCACGAGCGCTGCAATTGCAGGAACATCTTGCGACCGGCAAACAGGTGTTGCAGCCGTCCGATGATCCTGGGCGATTCCATCGGATCGTCGGAGAAAAAGCGACACTAGCGAGACTGGAGCAGCATCTTCGAAATATTTCTTCGGCGACTGTCCGACTGGATCTGGCCGATACGACGTTGCAAGGTACGACCTCGACCCTCTCCCGCGTGAGACAATTGGCAGTTCAGTATGCATCTGATACCAATGGCGCAGCGGAGCGAGCCGCCGGCGGGCAAGAAGTCAAGGCTCTGCTCCAACACCTCCTTCAACTAGGAAATGCCGAATACGATGAGAATCAACCGGTTTTTGGCGGGACAAGCCGTCATGGTTTTGCTGCGGGATTAACGCTGTCCACGCCCGTGACGCTCACGAATGCGGCTACAGATACGTTGACGGTGACGGTGGATGGGGTGACCTCCGGCACGATTGATTTGACCGGAGGAACTGAGACGTTGACCGGTCCTGAGCTAGCTGCGCGAGTACAGAGTCGAATCAATGCCGATACAACGTTAGCCGCTGCGGATAAGAGCGTGTCTGTCCGGTATGAGGATGCGCGTTTCGTCATTGTGTCCAATTCTGAGGGTGCAAGCTCAACGGTGGATGTCTTCGGGGGGGCGGCCCGCACGCTGCTTGGATTCAACGGAGGGAGTTCTGGCAACGGTGGGGCGACATTTGCGACGACGGTGGCGACTCACGTGGCCTCGGCAAACAGCGGGGGGGGCTTGATTTCTCAGGGACAAGTGCTGAATCCAAGTACGATCTCCTATGACAACTACATTGTTCGGTTTACTGGGGCAACAACATTTGATGTCGTCAATGTCTCGGCTCCTCTCCCGGTCACGCCGCACTCTGCCAATGCCGGACGGGTGGGTGTCTCCGATGCTGGTATCGTCGATCCGCAACAGATTACACTCGACACGTACGAAATACAGTTTACGTCGGCATCTCAGTATTCCGTGCGAAACACCACCACGGGTGCGACGCTTTCAACCGGCAATGTGTATGTATCCGGTGGCGCCATTGAATTCGAGGGCGTTCGTGTCGTGCTTTCCAACGCCCAGGGGAGCGGGCCCGTCACCGGCGATCGATTTACTCTTGCAGTGGCTCCCCAAACGGTGCTCGCCAACCAAGCATATACGGCGGGTGCTCCGATTACATTTGATGGAATCCAATTCCGAATCACTCATAGCACGTCTGCGCCGGCTGCAGGAGATCTGTTTCATGTGAGCGCACATACTCGCTATGCCGGAGATGCGGGCAGCCAACAGATTGAAGTGGCTGATGGGGAGATTGTCGGCACCACGGTGCGCGGGGATGAAGTTTTCAGCGGTTCCGACGTGAATCTCTTTGATACGGTACAACAACTTCTGGCTGCTCTTCGAGGAAACTTCAAAGCGGGGATCATTGGGAGCTTGGATAGTCTGGACCGTGCGATCAGCCAAGTCGGGGCCGCACAGGGAGATGTTGGTGCGTTGACGAACCGCTTGGAGTCGACGTCCTTGGCCCTGGATGAGGCCAAGGAGCTGGCTACCAATACGTTGTCGTCATTCGAGGACATTGATCTGGCACGGACAATCTCTGAGTTGACGCTGCAAGAGTACGCGATTCAAGCTGCAGGGGCAACGCTTGGTCGGATCTTCGACAATACTCTCCTCAAGTACCTGCGTTAGGCGGCTGCTCAAGTTTGTGGGAGTCGTGACCGATAGTACGCTGCAGAACTATTTCGCCAAGGAAGACTGGTATGCTGGTATTGACCCGTCGATGCGGAGAAAGTGTCACGATCGGCCCTGATATCAGAGTTGTCGTACTTGGCCTGAAAAGCGGGCAAGTTCGTTTGGGGATTGAAGCTCCTTCGGCGGTCGCAGTTCATCGGGAAGAAGTCTATACACGGATTCAGGAAGAGAATCGATTGGCGGCCAAAACCCAAGCCGTTCCTCTCGATGCGTTTCGTCGACTGATTCCCGGAAAACGTGGAATGGTCTCATAAGGATGTCCAGATGAAGTGCAGATCGACCCGATTTGGGTCATTTGATGTCGCCGACGACAGCATTATCCGATTTCCTGCCGGCTTGTTGGGATTTCCGGATTCCCAACGGTACGTCATTCTCGATCATGACACGGAGGCTCCGTTTAAATGGCTCCAGTCGATCGATGAACCTGGGCTGGCCTTCGTGATTCTTGATCCAGCTATATTCCATGCTGACTATCATGTCAGTGTGCCAGCCGATATTGTGGCCGAGATGAATAACGGGAAAGATGAGGGGCTGGCATTGGCCGTTATCCTGACGATTCCCTCCGATGATCCAGCTCACATTACGGCCAATCTACGGGGTCCGCTGGTCATGAGTCACAAGACGAGATTGGGTACACAGCTGGTACTCTCTGAGGAATATCCAACTCGGTTTGCACTTTTCCCTGGAGCGTCCTCCCAGCCATCACTCTCCGTAGAACCACGGGCTGCCGCAAAGTGTCCTGCCTAAGATAGTATACGTTTCAAGTTTCATGTTTGAGGTTGCTGCAGAACTTGAAACGTTGAACTTGCAGGGGGAAACCCAGTATCAAACGACGAACATTCTTGTAGGCTTGTCGTGGTGGTTGCAGGAGAGGTGCTTGTCAATGTTGTGGATTAGGCCGCAGCCTGTGTTAGGGCAGGGTACCCATTACGATAGGATTTCAGCACTTCAACCAGTCGCGCGACTTCGATCTCAAGTTGTGCGTACACAGGGGGGGCATCGTGAAGCGCTTGAAGGCGGCCGACTGCCTCAAGGCGACTGGCGATCAATCCGACCTCTGAGGCACAGAGATTTCCTGCAGTTCCTTTAAACGTGTGTGCTGATCGCTCGACTGCGGACGAATTGCCATCAGCCAGAGCCGTTCGAATGTCGGCCAGCATCGTTTGATACCGATCCAAAAAGAGACGGATGAGTTGGCCAAACAACTCATTGTCACTCCCAATGTTCTGATACATCTGTGCGTGATCGAAAATGCCCCGGGCAGGATCGGTAGTGCCAGGATGTAGTACCGGCTTGATCGGATGGACTTTCTGAGGTGGGGCCGGCGTCCAGCGCGCGAGCGCGGCCCGTAGTTCGTCGAGCTTGATCGGCTTCGAGAGGTAGTCGTCCATGCCGGCGGCTAAGCAGCGTTCACGATCGCCCTGCATGGCATTGGCGGTGACGGCGATGATCGGTATATGTCGGCGAGTGTCAAGTGGCGAGGTACGGAGTTCCTGTTGGCCGCCTGCCTTGTCCGGCCCAGAATCTGAAGCCTGTAACCCGAAATTCGACAGCGTGGCGGACGCCTCGCGTTCGCGAATGATTCGGGTTGTCTCAAAGCCGTCCATGAGGGGCATTTGACAATCCATTAGGATGGCGGCATATCGCCCTTTGGCCAACGCTGCCAAGGCCTCCTGCCCGTTATCGACGACATCCGGTCGGTAACCCAGCTTCTCGACCATCCGAACGGCAAGCTTCTGGTTGACAATATTATCCTCTACCACCAGCACATGTTGGTGCTGAACGTTCTCGGCAACGGTATGTCTCGTGACCAGCTGTGGGACAATGGAACCGCTCTGCTCGGTTGTCCGTTCTTGGTCATCCTGCATCCCAAGAACGGTTCGGAGACACTCTCGTAACTCGTCGTGACGAACGGGTTTGGGGAGATAGCCCATTGCGCCGGATGATCGGGCCTGTTCGGCGTGCCCGCGCTGGAGAATGGATGTCATGACCACAAGACGTGTGTGAGACCGCCCTGGATGACTGTTGAGCTCGCGCGCGAGCTGTAAGCCGTCCTTTCCAGGCATGACGACGTCCAAAATGGCGAGATCGTACGGCGTTCCTCTCTGATTGGCCTCTGTAATACGTTGCCAGGCTGACTCGGCGTCTTTGGCCAGGTCGTCCACCATTCCCCATCCGGAAACGAGATGGTGGAGAATCATTCGGTTCGATTCATTGTCGTCGACAATCAGGACCCGCTTTCCTGCGAGCTCACCGGATGGAAGAATGGCACGGGGAGAGACGGCTTGTTTCTGAAAGCGTGCCGTACACCAGAAGGTACTTCCGTGACCTTCGATACTACGGACACCAATCTGCCCTCCCATCAACTCCACCAGCTGCTTTGAAATCGAGAGACCCAGGCCGGTCCCTCCGTATTTTCTTGTTGTCGAGCTGTCTGCTTGAACGAACGGGCGGAAGAGCTTGTCGAGTGTCGCCGAACTCATGCCGATTCCGCTGTCAGTGACTTCGAATCTGATCACCGCGGTATCCGTGAGGTCTTCCTCAAGATACGCTTGGAGAGCCACATCGCCTTTGTCCGTAAATTTCACAGCATTGGCAACCAGGTTGGTGAGAACCTGCCGGAGGCGTCCCGGGTCTCCTTTCAGCCCTGTCGGAACGGCCGCGTGTACCAGTCCTGTGAGCTCGATTCCTTTCGTCTCTGCCCGCTCAGCAAACTGCGCGAGCACCTGTTCAACCGTGGTTCTCAGATTGAAATCCAGGCACTCTAACTCTAGTTTACCGGCTTCGATTTTGCTGCACTCCAGCACGTCATTGATCAATTGCAAGAGGGCTTCGCCGCACTGACGAATGGTTTCAGCGTACGAGTGTTGTTCAGGCGTCAACGGAGTCTCCATCAGCAGGCTTGTCATGCCGATCACCCCGTTCATGGGTGTACGCAGTTCATGGCTGACCGTGGCCAAGAATGCGGACTTCACGCGTGCGGACTCCGTCGCCTTTTCAAGCGCCTGATCGAGGCGTTGATTGCTCTCAGCAAGTTGAGAGGCGGTTTCCTGGAGTGCCTGTTGTGTCGTGTAGACGGTGGTCATATCCGTTGCGTACCCACGGACGACTCCGTGAGGAAGGACCGGACAAAATGTCCATGAAAAACTGGCTTTGGGAAGCAGGACGTCTTCTCCGTGCAGGATTTGGCCGGTTGACAGGCATCGCTGGATGATCGTCATGAGCTGCGTGGGTGCCACACTGGGAAATCCTTCGAGGCTATAGCCGAATCGAGAGAGCAACGAGATCATGGCAGGGTTGGCATACAGGAGGCTGCCATGTCGGTCCAACTCGATCATGGGTGAGGGACTTTCATGTGCAATGGCGGCGAGGCGGTCGCGCTCCTGTTTGACCTCCATTTCTTGAGACAAGTCCCGGACGCAGATCATCAGCACAGTGATGTCGCCGACCCTGTTGGGGGTGCATGTCCATTCGACTGGAATGAGGGCCCCCGTTCGTATCATATGGAGCTGTTGTCTCGAGGCAATTGGATGACCGCTTCGTAAGACCCTGGTCAGTTGAGCCGTGATCATGTCGGCATCGGACGACGTGAGCGTCGACCAGAAGGCGGGAAAAGATTGTTTCATCGGGAGCCGTGATCGTGGCCCGAGGAACCGGCGTGCTTCCCGGTTGACGGCAAGAATCGTGAGATCCGGATTGAGGAGAAGGGCTCCAATCGGTAAGCCTTCAAGCAGGTCAGCAATGTTGGGAATGCGCCACGAGTCGATTGCCGCTCGACGGCGGGATGGTTCATGCTTTTTCTGGGATCGCGGCATTACGCGGCTCGCAAGTCGGAATTGTTCAGGTGAATACCGATGTTGACTCGTTCACGAGCGGGGTCGAGCACACGGAGGACCGAACGTACCGTGTGGCCCGTGGATGGTGCGGCGAGATCCACCTCGATCGGCGTGGGGTAGGAGCCCCCCTGTGGGTCGGTCGTGATCTTGACGAGTGGTTTGAGTCGTTGCTGAGGGTTGACTCCCACGACCACCGCTTGTTCTCCAGTATTGAGTCTGACCAAACTTCCCACAGGGTAGACGCCGATGCTTCGAATCATCAGTTCCACGAGAGCTTTCTCGAATTGGCCGCGCTCTCCAGCCAGAAACAGTTGTCGAACGGCGTCATGCGGCATCATGGAAGGGCGTGTGCCACGTCGACTCACCATGCCGTCGTAAAAGTCGACGATGCCGACAATCTGTGCGAGCTGCGAAGTTTGGTCGTGCTGGAGGGCGGCAGGAAAGCCGCTTCCATTGCTCCACTCATGATGCTCCTTGACGATGCGCAAGACATCCTCCGGCATTCCCGGTTGTTCAGCGAGCACGGCGACTCCCAGTTTGCAGTGCTGCTCCAGAAGAGTCTTGTCCTGTCCGGTGCATTCATCTCGCTTGCGCACGAGATTGCGAGGGAGTCGCACATAGCCCGTATCGTGCAGCAATGCCCCCATTCCAACGAGTTCCTGTGTCGGTTGATCCAGTCCGCTCTCAAGAGCCACGATGAGCGACAGGATGCAGGTATCCAGTGCATGGGTTGTCAGGGATCGATCAAACTGCTTGATTTTTTGAATGGCGAGTTGAGTGGCCATCGCGGCCTGATCGCTGAGTACGTGCTCCAGTACGGTCGACACGATCGCTTTGGTTGCTTCGGGTGAAGGAGGAATGCCACGTTCAAGATCAGTGAAGATACGCTCCACCGCTTCCTGCGCTTGGGCATAGATGACCGAGGGTGGCTGACCGGCATCACGCGTCGCGACTCTACCGGCTGCGCTCGTGTTCGCAGGCGGGGCTGATTCAACAGAGGCGCCCGAGTCAAGCGGAGGCGGTTCTGGCTGTGCGTGGCGCTCAAGGGTATCCGGGTTGGTCGGGCGGGGGCACGATGGCACATCAAGCCCTTTACTGGTGTCGATCGTCACCATCCTGATTCCATGACGCTTCATGAGTTGAATGGTGTCTAGGTCTTTGATGGGAAATTTATGAGACAGGAAGGGGGTGCGATACCAAGGAACGTCCATGCCAACGAGATACATACCGAGGATCAACTGGTCGATTGGAATCTGTTTTGTGGCCATAGATCGTGGACTCCAGGTCGGAGACGTCGTCGAACGGACTTTCATCCTGCAGCTGGTTCGCGTGCGTTATCGGTGAAAGAAACAGTGAACTTGATCGGGGTGTGCAAGACGATGCGTGTTGGAATTCATTCTGAATCAATATGTTCCATCTCGTATCCTTGATGCTCAAGAAAAGTCCTGTGACGGGCCGATAGAGCCCATCAGTGAGTGTTTGTAACGATTGCTCAACGAGGAAGGAACAGGATGGAACTGACTCAGCTCGAGGCGACTCCTCTCCAGCATCGTTGATCAGTGGGGATTGGCCATCAAGGATCCCTTTCTATGCTTATGGGCAGAAAGTGATGTATGGCTCCACGCTGTTGGGCTGGAAAGATCACGCGTGGCTTGTCTGTGAATGGCCGCTTCCGCTGAGCCATGACCAGCGGGTTGAGAGAGCGGGGACTCCGTGCACCGTGACTATCTTCATGACGGCAAGCTGGTCGGGTACCGGAGTGAGTTTCGCGATCTCATTACCTCGCCGGTGCCGTTACTCTTCGTGGCCTACCCGAAGAACGTAGAGGAAATGCACCTGCGTAAGCATCTCAGAGCCTC
>JAMXAU010000158.1 GCA_024281365.1 Nitrospira sp. | reverse complement strand
ACCGCTGTTCCAAATAGTTTCGTTCTATCCAACGCTTACATCGTTTTTCTTCTATGTGCTCACCGTGGCATTCCGGTTGCTCAATAGGTTTGTCATCACGCTGAGTCAAGAGGAGAGGCGGCGATGCTGAAGATCACAAAAATACAGGAAAGTGCCAGCGACGTTTTACTCAAGCTGGAGGGCAAGGTCACGGAGCAATGGGCAGCACTGCTCGATGGAGAGTGCCGTGCCTATCTCCGGCAGCAGAAAACGGTGTTCTTGGATTGTTCCCACGTCGACTATATCGATGGTCGGGGAGTCGAAGTCCTGAACGCATTCCCCCATTCACATGTCACCCTTATGAGCGCTCCAGCCCTGATGACGGAGCTGCTCCACATTGGAGGTCGGTCATGAATGTTGATACCAGTCAGGCTACTAAGCCCACGCGTTATCTAATCGGTGCAGATCCAACAGCAGTGTTAAGTCAGACCTCTACTCAGCGGAACAGAGACACTGTACTCCTTGCACGACTCACGCAGGGGGACGAAGGAGCGTTTGCTGAGCTGGTGACGCGTCACCATAGTGCGTTGATCCGAATGGCCATGGGTCATGTGGCTGATCGAGAAGTGGCGGAAGAAGTCGTCCAAGACACGTGGATGGCGGTCATCGAAGGTTTGGATCGTTTCGAAGGACGATCGTCATTGCGAACGTGGATCTTCGGCATCATGATCCACAAAGCTAAAGATCGAGGGATACGAGAGAAGCGTCACGTCAATTTCTCGTCCTTCGAGTCGGTGGATGATGAGGGCGACGAAGCGGTCGATCCGTCGCGTTTTCATCAGTCTGGCGAATGGGCCGGCCATGGGCGTTTCCTCCGCAGCCCTGGGACGATCAAACACCGGAGAAACTGCATGGCTTCTCAACAGGCCGTCAGTGCGATACAAAAGGCCATTGAGGCGCTGCCGAAAAATTTGAAAGAAGTCTTGATTCTCTCCTTAGGGATGTCGAAGGGATTGAGGCCAAAGAGGTGTGCGAACTGTTGAAGATTACTGAAACCAACCTCTACGTCAGACTCCACCGCGCCAGAGAGCGGGTGCGGCAGTGGTGGAGACGTATTTGCAAGGATGTTGAGTTCGTGAAGTCCGCTTCGCCACCCTGGGAGGCCGCACTGAAGCGAGCGTCGAGGTCGACAGTCGCAAATTTGATGTTTCATGTCTTAAGGTTTTGAACAACATGAAAGTTGAAACCCAAACGTGAGACGTGGCCCGTGAACCCTTGGTGGAAGGGATACCCAGTTGATCTTGTAAGAAACCGTAGTCGGGATCGACTCAGTGATAAGAACTGAGGAGGGTCTTGACGATGGCACAGGAAGAGGTCAAGGAAGTCGTCCCAGACATTACGTGTCAAGAGGTAGCACAGTGGGCCTCCGCATATCTGGAGGCGCATGTCGGCGATGAACGGAAGCGTCAAATCGCCGTGCATTTGGCGATCTGTGCTGGTTGTGAAACCTATGTGAACCACATTGCCACGGTTCGGGACATGATCAGGTTGTTACCGCGGGTAGAGGATATTCCGTCGGATATTGTCGGGTTGCGGCAGGCCTTTATCGATCGCCTCAACTGTCGACGATCGTAACATGCTGTGTGTGTCTGGGGGTGTTGTAGAAGTGTTCAGGGGAAAGCGACATCACGAACTGAATTCTTAGGAGAGCAAGCAATGAAGCGATATGTCCACATTCTCTCGTTAATCCTATGTGGAATGGCACTGTATGCCGTCAATGCGTCTGCTGGTGAGTTCTTTGAGCGGAACGGTGTGGCCATTAGTGGCTACGATCTTGTGGCGTACTTCGATGAGGAAAGGCCCGTGAAGGGAGTGCCGGAGTTCCGTGCTGAGTTCCGGGGCTCGACGTTTCAGTTTATATCAGCCGCCCATCGTGATGCCTTTGCGGCCGATCCAGAGAAGTTTTCCCCGCAATACGGTGGATATTGTGCCTATGGGACGGCGAAAGGGTATAAGGCCAAGATCGACCCGGAGGCCTTTACCGTGGTCCAGGGTAAGCTCTATCTCAATTATAGTGATGCCGTGCAGACACGATGGCTGTCCGATATCCCGGGTTATATCGAAAAAGCAGATGCCAATTGGCCGGAGGTTCAGAAGCAGACGCGAGTGCGAGAATAGCAGAAGGCAGTGCTCAGAGTATGTCCATTACCACTATCAACCAACCAGGAGGTTTTCGATGAAGAAGATGATTGCAGCCGTAGCGGTCGTTGGCCTGATGTGTGCCGGGTTCTGATCCTTCTTCTTCGCCAATGAAATGGGCAAGATGGCCAATGAGATGAAGGGCGAGATGAAAGGGGAGATGAAGGCGGCCACTGATGCGATGAAAGCGAAACCGGATGCGATGAAGGGTGAGATGAAAGCGAAGACCGACTCGATGAAGGCATCGAAGGATGCCATGAAGGATGACATGAAAGCTGCAAAGGATACGATGAAAGGCGATATGAAAGGAGCCATGGGCTACTAAGCGCCGGTAGAGTTCGTGTCATAGGTTCGTCAGATGGACGGCCTGCGGTCGGGTGATTCGATTGCAGGCCGTGTTGTGTTTCCACCCGAACGGTGCCGCTGTAAGAAACTGTCCCTCCCTTCGACGAAACGCTAGATCGGTGATTTAGCGGGAGGGGAGGTGGAATCATGGCGGTACTCATTCAGTCGGAGGACGCGGTGAATCGGGAATCAGATCAGAGGTCGACGGCAGAGACGTCGTCAACGGCAGCGTCGACAGTGAGTGCCCCCGTGGTCTCCTTTTCCTCCTCTTGTGATTGAACTGTTTACCGCCATCGATTGCCTGTGCGGATCAGCCATTGGCTGAACGTGCCATTCCTCATCATCCTGATCATGAGCGGGCTGCACTTTTTAACGCTCATCCCGCGCTCTACTGGGGTGATCGGTCTGATCGCGATTGGCCACCGCTTCCATTCGTCCTGTGCAAACTGATGATGGGGACATCAAAGGGGTGACAACGGTCTCTGCTATCGATTCGAGACGACCGGTGTGCTTGGCTACTCCGATGGATCGGGTCTGGCGTTCCCAGCTTGGGCCACCATTCCCAGTTCCAAGTGGCTCGCGATGGGGCGGCAATGGCACCTGTTCTTTGCCTGGCTCTTTGTGATCAACGGGCTGATCTTTACTTCCTACGCTTTGGCGAGTCGACATATCACCCACGATCTGGTTCCCTCTCGAAATGATTGGCGCAGCTTTGGTAAGTCGCTTCGCGCGCATCTGTTTCTGAAACAAACAGGGCGTTGGCACGCCAAGGGGTACAACGTGCTTCAGAAAATCACCTATACGACCATTCTCTTATCGTGGCCCCACTGATCGTGCTGACCGGTCTCGCGATGTCGCCGACGATCGACACTGCAGTTCCCTGGCTCTTGACGGTATTGGGTGGGCGTCAGGCTGCCAGGACCATCCACTTCATCACCTGTTTTGCATTCGTCGGGTTCATTCTGATTCATGTCATCCAAGCGATTGCTACCGGGTTCATCACCAATATCTGCTCGATGGTCACTGGCGGGTTTATGGTCAAGCACGTAAGCGTCGAGGCCAAGAGTTTCAAGTGTGATCTTTCATGTTTCACGGTGAGCGAGAACATGAAGGTTGAAACCTAAAACCAAGAACTCACATGTCTTATCCTGATTAAGGAGGCAATATGATTCCACAACAACACTCGATGAAGCGGCGACAGTTCCTGAAGGGGACCGTCGGGCAGCGAGTGTGGTCGCACTGTCCGGTTGTGACAATCTCACGCAGAGTAGTTGGTTTCCCACGGTCTCAGTAAGGCAGAACGGGTGACGGAAGTCGTGCAGCGGGTGGTGACGTCACGGGACGCGCTGGCCAAAGAATATGGCGAGGCCGACATCTCGACCGTCTTCCCGGCGATGAATACCGATCCAGGGACAGAACTGTACGCCGAGCATGTCGCACAGAATTTTGAATGGACGCTGGAAATAGTCGGCCTGGTCAAGTCGCCGAGAAGTTGGTCGCCAAGCACTTAAAGAGTTGCCTTCACGACGCAGGTCACGTGTCATGTTGTGTCGAGGGCTGGAGTGCGATCGGGAAATGGACCGGTGTGCCGATCGAGACTTGATGCACCAGGTTGAGCCGTTGCCAAATGCGGAGTATGCCGTGTTCCACTGTGCCGATGTGAATGACGAAGGGATCGCCTACCACGAGAGCATGGCGGTGGCCGATTGTTATCATCCTCAGAACGATTTTGGCCTACGAGCTCAATGACGTGGCATTGGATATTCCACACGGCGCGCCGCTGCGGTTGCGGTTTGAACGCCAGCTTGGCTACAAACAGGCCAAATATGTCATGAAGATCGAGTTGGTGGATTCCTTAGCCGGCATCGGCTGTGGGAAAAGGGGGATATTGGGAAGATCAGGGGTATGAATAGTACGCCGGCATTTAGAGCCCTGTATCTGGAGTTTCATGTTTGACGTTTCGAGTTACGTGGAAGCCAAAATCCTCAGGCCTGAAACCTGAAACTCACACCATGAAACTCGCGTATGAGGCATGTAGACTACGCGTCACCGTCTCCCGTCATACCAGACAGAGAGATACTTTTCATCTTGGAGTGTCTTCTTTGGGAGGAAGAAGATGCGAAAGATCTGCGAGGCGATTTCACCGCTTGAGTAGAGAAAGATTTCCCGTGAAGACGTTTCGAGCGGGTGACTGGTCAAAATGGTGAATTGCAGGCCATGCTCTCGCCCCTCATCGTTTGAGTTCTTCTGCAGTCTGATTTCATCCAGGGCATAGAGCTCTGATCAAACCTTCGACGGCTTGAACGCATCGCGACGGCAGACTACGAGTGCCCCGGCCGCCCAGCGGCAAAGCACCGAGGTCCTGGTCCAGAGTTGCAATGTGAGACGCGCCCACCAGGGCAAGCCATCCATCCGTAATGTACTCCCGCAGCCGACGTACTTGCCCGTCTCAATGACGCGCAGGATATCTGCCAGCAGTCCAGGACTCAGGAGGCTGTCGGCATCGAGGAAGAGCAACCATTGACCGGTAGCATGGGCTGCACCGGCATTGCGCGCCCGGCCTATTTGGTTGATGGGCTCAAAGACGACGGTCGCACCGGCCTGTTTGGCTAATTCCGCCGTGTTGTCTGTGGAGTTATTGTCGACGACGATGACTTCCGAGGTGAAATCTTGTCGGTGGTTGGCCTCCAATGAGACGGTGATGGAGTGGAGTGTACGCTCAATCAGTCGAGCTTCGTTGAACGCAGGGATGACGATGGATAGGTGCATGGACGGACATCATGCCACAAGTGCACGTTGAGGGGAAATGGGTGGCAAATTGATCGGGTACATCTGAGCCCCACTATTCTCATTGGGAGAGATACTATTGGTGATGTGGATAGCCCTCAGGGTGCGCGCGATGACAACGGGAATGTTAATGCTATGGTGATGTGGGCTCAAGATGGCTGGATCCACGGCAGTATGGATCCGGACCGCTCTCGGTGGTGATGCTGCACGAGGCGATGGAGCCTTGAGGGAGGAGCATGGGCCAGCAGTTGTCGACCTTTCACAGATAGAGTCACTTCGAGCGGTGTGATACGATTCCGCATCATGCCGCTCATGCCATTCCATCCGATTATCTCCGAGTGGTTCTGTTCCTGCGTTGGCCAACCAACTGAGGTGCAACAGCAGGCCTGGCCGACGATTCAGTCCGGTGCCGATGCGCTGATTGCTGCGCCGACCGGATCGGGCAAGACCCTCGCGGCATTTCTCTCTTGCATCGATCAGCTTTTCAAACAGGCGCTTGCTCGTGAACTCGACGACCACACCCATGTGCTCTGATGTCTCGCCGCTCAAAGCCCTGAGCAACGACATCCAAAAGAATCTTCAGAAGCCGCTTGCTGAGATCGGTGACCGTGCGCTCCAGACCGGGCTCATGATGCCGGAGCTCCGTGTGCTCGTCCGCACCGGCGACACGCCGATGGCGGACCGGCAGCACATGCTCAAACGGCCACCACACATTCTTGTGACGACGCCGGAGTCGCTCTTTATTCTGCTCACAGCGGAAAAGAGCCGCCGCTTGCTCCAGACCGTCCGTACCATCATCGTCGATGAAATCCATGCACTGGCGCCCAACAAACGTGGCGCGCATCTGGTTTTGTCGTTGGAACGGTTGGAAGCACTCACCTTCATCAAGCCGCAGCGCATCGGACTTTCTGCCACGCAACGTCCAATCGAACTTGTCGCGCAGTTTCTCGTCGGTAACCGAAGCCCGTCATTCATGACGCGTGAAGCGTCTCTCTTGCCCAACTCAGTCCTCAGCACTTCCTTCGACGTTGCTCGGGATCCTGAGCCCGTCGAAGGGCAGCACTCAGCACTATGCAAAGTCATCGACGTGGGCCATAAACGCCACATGGATCTCGCGGTTGAAGTGCCAAAAGATGAACTGAGTGCCGTCGCGACGAATGCGATCTGGTCGGATATCTATGACCGTGTTGCCGAGTTGGTGCGAGAACATCGCACGACCTTGGTGTTTGTGAACACTCGTCGATTGGCTGAACGTGTGTCGCATTATCTGGAAGAACGGCTCCAGGATCTTGGTCCTGATGTCGTGGCCGCGCATCATGGCAGTTTGTCGCGGCAGATTCGTCTTTCGGCGGAAGAACGATTGAAGAGTGGGAAGACGCGTGTGGTCGTGGCGACGGCCTCGCTTGAACTGGGCATTGATGTGGGCACGGTGGATCTGGTCTGCCAGATCGGCTCACCACGTGCGCTCTCCACCTGCCTGCAACGGATCGGCCGGGCTGGTCACTGGATCAAGGCGATCCCTAAAGGCCGTCTCTTTGCTACTACGCGGGACGAGTTATTGGAGTGTGCCGCGCTCATCCGCGCCATCAAGGCTGGCACGCTGGATCGCATCACCGTGCCGCCGGCGCCGCTCGACATTTTGGCGCAGCAGCTCGTGGCTGCGGCGGCGACACAGACCTGGACCGAAGAGGAATTGTATCAGTTGGTCCGGCGAGCTTATCCCTATCATGAGCTGGAACGGGCAATCTTCGACCAGGTTGTTCAGATGCTGGCTGACGGGATAGCAACAAATCGTGGTAGGGGCTTGGCCTATCTCTATCACGATAGGATCAATCACCGACTCAAAGGGCGGCGCGGGGCAAGGCTAGCAGCGATCACGTCCGGTGGGGCGATCCCTGATACGGCGAACTATACGGTGGTGGCTGAGCCGGAGGGCATCGTTGTTGGGACGGTTGATGAGATTTTGCTGTTGAAAGTTTGGCCGGCGATATCATGTTGTTGGGAAATACCTCCTGGCGCATCAAGAGCGTGGGGATGGGAAAAGTCCACGTCAAAGATGCCCACGGCGCTCCACCCAGTATTCCATTCTGGCTCGGCGAAGCCCCGTCACGTACAGCTGAACTTTCCGCCGAAGTCGCCAGTCTTCGTTCCGAGATTGAGCGACTCACAAGCGCAGATCCCTCACCTGAAAGCTGTCAACTGTCAGCTCTCAGCTGGCTTTGCCAAGAGTGCGGCCTTGATCCCCGCGGGGCCCAACAGGCGGTCGAGTATGTGTTGACCGGGAAGATGGTGTGCTGGGGACGGTGCCGACGCAGAACACGATCGTCGCCGAGCGCTTTTTGATGAAAGTGGTGGGATGCAGCTGGTGATCCATGCGCCGTTCGGTGGGCGAATCAACAAGGCCTGGGGGTTGGCGCTGCGTAAACGATTCTGTGTGACGTTCGACTTCGAGCTCCAAGCGGCCGCGACGGACAATGGTCTCGTGATCTCACTTGGGGAGAAGCACAGCTTTCCGCTGGAGTCGGTGTTCGGCTATCTCCATTCCAATAGCCTGCGTGAGGTGCTGATCCAAGCGGTGCTGCTGGCACCCATGTTTGCCACGCGCTGGCGTTGGAATGTGTCGCGTGGCGCTGCTGCGCTGTATCGAACGCGGGAAGAAAGTTCCTGCAAGAGTGGAGCGGATGAAAGCTGAGGATCTGCTGGCGTCGGTCTTTCCGGACGCGAATTCCTGCCAGGAGAATCTCACCGGACAACGGGCGGCCCGTCACATCCCGACCACCCCTGGTGCAGGAAACGCTGCGCGATTGTCTCACTGAAGCAATGGATCTGGAAGGGCTGACAGAAGTACTCCGCCGGATCGAATCAGGTGCAATCCGATGTGTGGCGATTGATACGCCGACACCGTCGGTTTTCTCGCCGGGTTGATGCTGGGATCCCCTATGCGTTTCTCGATGATGCGCCGCTGGAAGAACGGCGGGGCACGCGCGGTGGAAATGCGGCGGACCCTGCCGCCGGACCTGCTGGGCCAAGTCGGCGCGCTCGACAATCCGGAGGCGATAGCGCTGTGAAGTGGCCCGCGATCGTGGCCGGTCGTTCGCGATGCCGATGAACTGCACGATGCGCTGTTGACGCTGATCTGGGTGCCTGAATCTGAGGCTTCACCATGGGCTGCTTGTTGCCGTTGCTCGTTGAATCGGGGCCGGCTCGCCCTACTCACCGTAAGGGTAAGGGGTTAGGGGTAAGGGGATGGGCCGTGATGCGAATAGATGTGAGGAACGAGTTGAACAACTATTTGCTGATGAGACTGACACGACAATCGACTCCATCGTGTTGGGTTGGATGGAAAGTATTGGCCCGACGACCAACGGCAACTTTGCTGCCGGCTCTAGTCTTCCTGATCTGGACGCTGCCATGCAACGCCTCGATGATCCAAGTTCTTCGTGGCCAATTCCGTGAAGCGTCGTTCAGTTCGTGAAGCGTGAAGCAACGGGATTCTCCACGCTCAGCACCCAGCACCCAGCACTCACGCTTCACGCTTCACGCCTCAGCGCCCGAATGGTGTCACCGTCGCCTGTTGGCGCGGATTCATCGCTTGACGATCGGAATTCTGCGCAAGGAAGTGGAGCCGGTGACCGCGTCAGAGTTCATGGGATTCCTGCTGCACTGGCAGCATGTCGTGCGGGATCACGTCAGCATGGCGAAGCTGGGTTGCAACTTGTGATTGGGCAGCTGGCTGGATTCGGGCGGCGGCTTCCGCATGGGAGCCACAGCTCTTGCGCTCGCGCACCAAGTCCAACGAACCAGAGTTATTAGATCGTCTCTGCCTCTCGTGGGGCGGTTATGTGGGGGCGTCTCTCCCGCATCCGAGGCTTTCCCAATCGGGGACACAGATCGTCAACCGGGTTATTCCAACCAGCACTGCGCCCATTAGTTTGTTCCCCACGTGACGACAGTTGAGTGGCTGATGAACGCTGTCGGGGTGGACAACGACCGCTCTTGCGGAGCCATCGTCTCAGTTGAGTCCGGTTGCCCGGGATCTGCACCGGTCTAACGCAACAAGGGGCCAGCTTTTTCAATGACCTGGTTCAAAATCCCCATCACCTGCCGACAGAGGTAGAGCAGCCAGGAACTATGGGAACTCATCGCCACCGTTCGCCGACGGCTGACCGTTTCGATAATCTCCGCCTCCCCTGCATGGACCCTCATCGACGTCGTGCGGAAGGACGCGAACGGGCTCGTCGACCGCGGCATGCAGCGGGACGCTGGTCGCTGCTGCGAGGACAGCGACCGTCATGGGTTAATGGTCAATGGTCATCGGGTCCGGATAAAGCCATCGCCGTCAGCCATCAGCCATCGGCTCTTCTACTTCAACTCAGCACTCAACACTTTTTTCAGCGAAGGTGGCTCACCAGCTTCTTCGCCGCTACGGCATCGTCTTTTGCGTGATTTATGGCTCCGTGAATCCTGGAGTTAAGTCCTGGCGGATCTGCTCGTGCAATACAACCGAATGGAAATGGCAGGGGAGGTGCGTTGGTCAATTAACAGTGAGTGGATTTACCGGCGAACAGTTCGCGTTCCGGAGGCCGTGGAAGCGTTGCGGGCGATCAGGAAAGCGAGTGGCGCTTCAGTCGTGAGATCGAACTATGCGCCACTGACCCACTGAATCTCGCTGGGGTGATCCTCCCAGCCCACGGGTTCCGGCGGTGCCGACCAACTTTCTGGTCTTGAAGAACGGTGTGGTTGTCCCGAGCCGTAGTCGGTCGCCACGGTGACGGACTCCTCGCTGTTACCGAACCCTTCGACTCGGCAACAGTCGAGCGATCTACATGATATCCTGCGGTCACCGCATGAATGGTTTGGACGTCTCGCGTAAGAAGCTGATCAACCCTGCAGGCGTTTGGTCGGCCCGCTGGGAATAATTCGATTGAGCGGCTGAAGAAATGCGGCTTGGCGGTCAGCCGGAATGCCGAATAGACGACTCACGGATCCCCAAGTCTCGCCTCGTCCTGCTGCCAAATCCTGGATCAGATTCGCCTGATTAAAGGTCACAAATGCGGTGGCTTTGAAGTCCGGCTTCAGCTGACCGTCTTCGTTCCACCAGGCCGCGCCTGAGGTCGTGCCGGTCACATTGGACGTGGTGTCGGTGATTTGGTTAATGGTGCCTTTGACCGTGCAGCCGGTTAGGCCAAGCAACAGACTTGCTCCCAGGGCTGCCACGCATTGTAAATGGGTGCGCATCGTGAACCTCCATATCTATTAGGGACGATGGGTCCACTATAACATACAGTCCCTCAAGTTTGATCGGTTGTGCGCCGATAGAAAAGCGACGGGATGGTGTTCCCCTATCGCGACAATACAGAGGATTGGCCATGTCGGTTCAGCCCCTGACAGCCTTTAATCCAGACCAGTTGTTCAATCTTGGGTCACGGCCTCAGGAAGGATCCCATCGACTGGACACAAGGATCAGCGGGCTCTCGATTGCGCAGGAATTTTGGGGACGGTTGAATGTTACCACGGCTGATGGCGATCGGATTACTCTGGTGGCCGATCGTGAGGACCGGTATGACGCTGGTGCCGTCCAATCTATTGTTAAGACTCCTCAGGGAAGCGGGACTGTCAGCGCTGGGTTTGCGCAGAGTGCACGTGCGCACCACGTTGGCATCGCGGTCAGTGGGGACCTTAACGAAGCCGAAGTGACGGACTTGGAAAAATTGTTTGAAAAGGTTTCGAGTATCTTTCGTGGGTTCTTTCAGGGACGAGATGATGAGGCCCAGGCTCAAACCCTCCACCTCGCAGAGGGGTTTCACGGGTTGGAACATCTCTCCAGTCTGGATCTCAGCGTCGAGATCGTCCGGTCTGTGACGGTTGTGTCGGCCTCAGGCGAAACCCCGGGTGGGGCGCCAGGGACGGCGGTGGCGATCCCGCAGTCGTCCAACGGTACCACGGCGCCCACCCCGTCACCTAACTCTCCCGGCGCCACGCGTCTCGCGGCATTAGTGAACGGCACACAATTCGCCTCCTTGATTCAGCAAGTCCTCGACGCTGTGAATGAACTCAGAGTTGATCTGGAGAAGGTTCGGCACCATTTACCGGCCTTCCTCGATCAGTTACGCGAGGAACTTGCCAGAGAGTTACGGCCGGAGCCCATATCGGAGACAGAGGCTCGCGGCCGTTCAGCCGAGAAGGTGCCACCTGCGCACGACCCATCGACCGATAGTCGTAGTCTGCTTGTTGCCTATCACACGGCTAGAGAGACCTCGATCTCGCTCTCCATTCAAGTGTGATCTCCTGATGCTGGTTTCCGGGTTGGCAACAAACCGCTCATAGTGAAGTCAGTCTGGCTGGCTTTGCCCTGGCCATTCTTGCCTAGTTCTTCCACAAGCGCTGATATCACCTCCTGTCCTTGCCTTCCGGTAATGAAGCCAGGTTCACGGCCTTGCGAATCTCGTATTCGATATTCCCGGTCAAACTCATCAGCGTTTGCGCCTTATGTTCATATCTATCACATACTTGTTGTCGATAGACAGTCGCAGCTAGACAGTCCTCGTGCCTGTCTGCGGATTGCTGAGAGATAGCGTGTTTGGAAATTATTCCGACGGATGTTTCTTAGAACATCAGGTCTTGCAGAAAGCGGGCGGCATCGTAGCGGACATGCAGATTGGGCAGGAACAGGTTCCGCACCGGCGGTGCCACTTGACGCAGTGGAATGATCGCCAAGCCTGAAGGCACGAACAAACAACAAGCCAATGTAGTAGCCGAGAAACGCCAGTGTGACATCGGCACGTGCTGCCCTGGTTATGACAAGGCTTCCGAGGCAAGCGATCAGAAACCCAAACCAGGCGACCTGTCCCCACTGGCCAGGTGAGATCCAGCCGAGGCCGCTGGCGAGTATGACGACGAGTGCAAGGTTTGTGGGATTGAAGATGTGTTTGTTTTTCCAGCGAATGACGAACTTGCTGCCGATCGCGATGCCAGCGGCGAGTGCAGCAACAGCACAATCATTGGTGCGGAGGAGAAGGCACAGCGAGAGGGACGAAATCAGCGCGCTCTTGGGATCAAAGAACGGCAGGTGGAAATAGCGGGTACCCGCATATTGCATTAGTTGTGCTGTGCCGATTGTGATGACAATCTGCCAGATTGAAATGTCAAAGTGGAGCACGAGCAGCCCGTAGAGGAGGAGAGTCGAAAGGCTAGTGATTTGATAAAAGCGAGGATCCCGCCAGAAAGATGGTTTGCTTGGTTGGATTGTGTCGTTGTCTTGGCCCATACATCCTCCTCAGGCTGGTTTGGTCACGTGTGGTGGCCTTCACAGGAGAATATGGGCGAGGGATGGGATCCTTTCAGGTGCGAGGGGCAAACCGGGCGGTGTTGACAAGTCACGTGCTCATTGTGAGAATAACGAGCAAGTGAAGGACAGGTTCACGGCATGATGAGTGTGAGTCGCTGGTCCAGTTCAAGCGTATAGTGAGGTTCTCAACGATGACAGCCTGGATCCTTCCTGCGTTGAAAGCCGCGCTGCCGCATGTGGGGACTATCTTGTCCGCAGCGGCTCCTGTGTTTACCAAGAAAAGTGCCGATGCTCCTACTAGTCAGGATTCGACCCTCCAGCAGCAGGTTGCTGAGCTTCAGGCTACTGCGGCTAAGAACGACACGTACCTCAAAGATTTAGCCATACAAATGCGAACAATGCTTGGAGCGCTTGAACAGGGTGCGGCTCTGGAGGAGCGTCGGTATCGACGTCTTTTGATGCTGTGTCTTGCAACGGGGATGATAGGGGTGGTCTCGCTGGGATTGGTCTTGATCGTACTGCTCCGATAGACTTGCGATCCTATTCAGGGCCGCGTGAGCGGATATCGACGAGGAAGAGGCGGGAGTCCTTTGAAGGGTTTGCATAAGATCTTATGCGACCAATACGTCTCAGCTCTGATCGGATTGTACGGTGGCCAAAGGGATATGATCGTGGGATGTGATAATTCCACTGGGGATTGAGGTTCCTCTCCGTCACTCGCCCGCGTTAGTATCAGCGTGCCCCATGTCGGTTCGTCTCCAGAGAAGGTCCAGAATCTGTTCCGTAGCTGCGAGCTGAGAAGATGAACACGTAGGGTGGGAAGAATTCAGCTCTGATCTCAGCAGCCTTTAAACTTATTTGACCGGCATTGTTCTGAAAGTCGTTTGGCTTCTGTGATTTGTGCGGGAGTCATGCGCTGGGCAACATCATCTCGATTTTCTTCCGCTTGCTTTTTGTCATCCCCTTGCATGTGTGAGGCCGCAAGATTCACCCACATATAGGCGCGTATCAGGTCTTGAGGACCGCCGAGCCCAGCGAAATAGAGCTCCGCGAGGTTGTTTTGCGCATGCGGATGACCCTGTGCTGCAGCCTTCTCATACCACGTTCGTGCTTGAGTGTAGTCCTGTGGCATACCTTTTCCCTTGGCATACAGCTCCCCAAGGCCGTTCTGCGCCTCAGCATTTCCCTGATTGGCTTGGGTCTGGAGTGTAGATAAGTCTTTCGTGCCGGCCGGAGGGAAGGCCAGACTCGGCCCACCGAGCAGAACAAGAGTCGCCAGAAGGATGATGACAGCAATGGCACGCATGAGCTGTTGAGTATGCCGCGCACACGAATGGATCGTCAAGATGAATCCTACCGAGCTCTCTGTGGGTACTCTGGTGGAGGCGGTTGGGCGGGCATAGGTGGCGGAGGTGGAAGTTGCAGGGACCGATTGTTCAGTTGAAGAGGAGGGCCAAGGTTAAGCCCGGGACTTTGAGGTGGTTGTACCCGTATGATTTGCTCGCCGTTCGGGAGATTGGTCGACGTGTGTACATTACCGGCGGCATCCATGTGGACGGTTGTGCCACCTTCTGCGTCCAGTACTTGCTGTAACCGCTCATTCGCGCTGGGCTGTGGCGATAATTCCTCTCCAATTGCGAGCGGCAGGCTTGCGCAGCCGGTGACGAGTAGGATCATGAGATGGAGAGCGATTCGATTCATCCGGACATTATACAACTGATCCGCGATGGAGCAATGCCCCTTGAACCTGCACGACTATCTCTCTTGACTGAACCGGCCCTGCTGGGAATGTTTCGTGACTCTCACGCGAAGCGCGCACTGGTGCCTGCCGCAGTGGATGGTTTCCAAGCCTGCGCTGCTCCATGCATCTGCCCGTGCACATTTTGGCAACTTACTTGCCGATGCGGTGTTGACGGGTCACACTTTGTCGATTCAGTTCACCAGTTGTTATGGTGTCTTGTGGTGCTCAGCTGAGCTTCCGAGGGCATGAGAATTGTTCTCACGTCTCGGCCTCGTGGAACAAGGAATGAGATATGAAGCTTGCAGTCGTCTTCGGATTCTGTATGCTTCTTCTGGGGCCGAATTTACTTTGGCTGAATTGGTCGACCGTGCGCATTGAAAATCGCGGTTCGCAGTCGATCGAGGAAGCTATCCTCTTCGTCTGTGAGCAGCCGGTGAGCCTAGGATCTTTGGCAGCAGGCGCCTCGCGTTTTGGTTCTTACCCAAGTGCGGTGATGATTCACTAGAGATTCGAGCCGGTCAGTAGTCGACGAATTGTACGATCTATGTCGAGGGAGAGATGTATCACGTGCGGCCGTGGTTTACGTCGTCGACGATGGGCGACTGCACCTATGGAGGGAGTCCTCCGCTGACACCACTATTACTGGCTGAGTTACTGTAGGGAGATTGGTCAATCATCATGCAGCAGGTCGTTCCTCGCATCTATTGTATTCCCGCGACTCAGGTGCCGGTGGTGGCCGTGTTTCGTCGAGGGCCGAGTAACTGGTCGCATATCGGACGGTGGGATCTGGCTACTCACCGCTACGAACCCGGTGCCTGGCTAGGAGGACGTATCTTCCCCCGGCGGTCTGATCTGTCTCCCGATGGTAAGTACCTCTGTTACTTCGCCCATAAGCCGAGTGCCACGTGGGAACATGGCGAGGCCTATGTCGCGCTCTCAAAGCTTCCATGGCTGAGGGCGCTGCATGCCTTTGGGACCTGCGGGACCTGGACACGCGGCTACTATTTCACGGAGGCCGATGGGTCTGATGATCGGCCGATAGAGAAACTCCCGATTCCATACGGATTACGCTCTATCCCTGCGATTCAATTCGCCAACGAACGACGACGAGGGTGGGTCGAGGCGGAGGATTCACCGGCTCGTGATCCCGGGGATGCTTGGGATCAACATCGTAACGCTCGTATGCGAAAGCCACAGCCCTGTGGCACGCGAGTACTCTGCGTGGAAAGCGTGGGATGGGCTGGAGGGGAGTTTGGTGTCGACCAGGCTGTCGATGGCCTGAATGTTCGATACTCCCTGGAGCTCAAGGGAGATCTTGAACTCTTGGGAGATGTTCAATGGGCCGATTGGACCCAAGAAGGGCACTTACTGGTTGGTACGCGATCGGGACGGCTACAGATACGAACGTTTACACACGATAGCGCTGAGACTCTGTTTGAAGTGGATCTCTCGAACCTTGAACCAAATCCTACAGCGGCACCGGCCTGGGCTCAGAACTGGTAGTGGCAACGCCCTGACGCCTCTCCTTCTGTGTGCAAGCATCCATGACTGCACGGCCTAGAAGACCTCCGCAGGTCACATTTTGGAGTAGCTCATGTCCAAAATTTTGAAATACATTGCCTGAAAACCAATCTCACGATACCCGTAGACCAAGCGCTGGTTCCCAGCGTCACACATATCACAAGAGTTCAGTAAAAGGGAGGCCGTTCATGCATCTCGTCGTGGTGTCGGCATTGGTGGTCGGGTTGGTGTATTTGCTGTGGCAGATCAGGCCGTAGCGCGCCTTTCCATGTGACAGCAGCGAGCGCGCTTGAGTGAAGGCATGCTCTTGCACGGCCTCCAGGGGATAACCTGCTGGAGGCCGCGGTCATGATGGTCTCTCCATAATCTGGTTCTGCTGTCTTTCCTGTAGCACGAGCGAGTCAGAAACTACAAAATCAGTTGCGAGAAATCTTGTCTCACGGTAGCCCTAGACTGGGTGCCGGCTTCTGGTTCCGGTCCTGTTGGAATAACTGATCTATTAGAGGAGGCGATTCATGCGCATCATCATGATTTCTGTGGTCCTGTCTGCAGTGATCGCTGGGTCTGGTTCTGTGGCCATGGCAGATGAACTGACAAATCTCGGCTCTGAATTGAAGGGTGAAATGGGCTCCATGGCCAGCGAAGCCAAAGGTGAGATGAAAGGCGAGCAGGATCAGATAAAGGAGAGCCTTAAGTCGAAAAAAGAGCAGATGAGGGGCGAGATAAAGGCCAAACGGGAACAGATGAGATCAGAGATGAAGGGGAAACGAGACGCGTTGAAGGCCGAAAGAAAGGAGATGAAGAAAGCGGCGAAGGCGAAGAGATCCAAGGCCAAGAAGCAGGCTGAGGAAGCCGTCGAATCATTGGAGCCAAGCGCGTACTAGACGAACAGGTTCAACGAAATTCTGTTGCCACAGGGCCTCCGGAAGTACAGCTTCTGGAGGCCCTGTGCTTCT